>NZ_JBQKKT010000008.1:0-132800 GCF_052116585.1 Luteococcus sp. Sow4_B9
CCAGGCCCGGTGACAACACCCCCCGGATCATGCAAACGACAGGGGCACTGAGTCATGCCGGGCCCGGCGACCGTAACCCCGCCCTACGGGGTCACCAGCAAGGTAACGGGTCATCGGGGTTCGCATGCACCCATCATGCCCGCTGGTGCCCCAGCGACTGATGGGGTGGGGGGCTGCGGGCCGGTCGGTCGTCATCGCTGGACTTCCCGGGCAATCCGCGGCAACAACGGGAGTTCACCTCCAATTCATGATGCTGTAGCTGCTATCAGCGCAGTCGGGCGAAAGCTCGAGCGTCGGCCAGGACCCGAGCCCACAGTGAGGTGTGCACATGTCAACCAGTACGACCAGCTCTCCCCAGCCAGGGGGGCTTGACCAGACGAGGACCAAGCGCCCCTTCGGCATGAAGGACCGCATCGGCTACATGTTCGGTGACTTCGGCAACGACTTCACCTTCATCCTGCAGATGCTCTTCTTCATGCTCTTCTACACCAAGGTCGTGGGGATCAACCCGGCACACGTCGGAACGTTGTTCTTTGCTGCCCGACTGATCGATGCCTTCACCGACGTCGGCATGGGCCGCATCGTCGACACGTCGAAGCCCACCAAGGCCGGCAAGTTCCGTCCCTGGATTGCCCGTGGCGCCGTCCCCGTGGCCTTGGCCTCTGCCTTGATGTACCAGAGCTTCGTCGCCGGCTGGGACTCCTACGGTGCCCGCCTGGCGTGGATGTGCATCACCTACTTCCTGTGGGGCTCCATCACCTACACCATGATCAACATCCCCTATGGCTCGATGGCCTCTGTCATCTCGGCCGATCCCAAGGAGCGTGCCGAACTTTCCGTGTGGCGCTCCACCGGCGCCAACCTGGCCATCCTGCTTCTCAGCGTCGTGATGCCGGCGATCGTCTACGTGAAGGTGGACGGACAGGCCACCCTGAGTGGTTCCCGCATGACCATGGCCGCCATCACCTGCTCGGTGCTCGCAGTGATCATGTATGCGCTGTGCTACCTCCTGGTCACCGAGCGTGTCGAGCCCCCGGTGCTGGAATCGGGCGAGCGCATGGGGCTGGGCAGCCTGCTCGGTTCGCTGTTCAAGAGCCGCGCCCTGATCGGCATCGTCGTCGCCGCCCTGCTGCTGCTGGTCGGAAACTTCCTGCTCTCCGGCATGCTGGGCTACCTGATCCTGGACTACTTCAATGACGGCAAGCTGCAGTCCATCGCGCAGATGGCAGCGCTGCTGCCCACCTTCCTGCTGATCTTCATCGCACCCTGGCTGGGCGGCAAGTTCGGCAAGCGTGAGACGGGCGTGGCCGCGATGGCCATCGGCGGCCTCGTGCTGATCGGCACCTGGTTCCTGCACCTGCAGGGCAACCCGACCCTCTGGGTGGTGCTCTACGCCATCAGCCAGTTCTGCATCGCCATCTTCAACTTCCTGGTCTGGGCCTTCATCACCGACGTCATCGACGCCGAGGAGATCCGCACCGGTGAGCGCAATGACGGCACCATCTACGCCATCTACTCCTGGGCCCGCAAGATGGGTCAGGCACTGGCCGGTGGCCTGTCGGGCTGGGCGCTGGGCTGGATCGGCTACCAGTCGTCGAAGGGGACCAACATCACCCAGACCCAGGAGACCCTGGATGGCATCTGGATGTACTCCACCCTGGTCCCTGGCATCCTGATCCTTCTGGTGGCCTTTGCCCTGCAATTCCTGTACCCGCTGAGCAAGAAGGTCGTCGACCAGAACGTCGCCACCCTCAAGGCCAAGCGCGAGGCTGCCGAAGCCGCCGCGGTGCGCTGAGGCGAGCTCGCGACTGCATCCTGATCGAGGTCCCGGCACAGCCTTGTGCCGGGACCTCGTCATGTCTGGTCATCGTGGGGCAGTAGGCGGCCGGTGAGGTGTCAGGTTCAGGTTGGAAGCTTGACCGGGAAAGCATGGCAAGCCCTGCCGATCGCCCTGCGGCGTCACTAGGCTGGGGGCATGCAGACTCCGGTTGATCCCACGTCCACGGCCGCCTGGGCCGAACTGTCCAAGCTCCATGACGAGTTCACTCCCGACCTCAAGGGAGCATTCGCCGCAGATCCCGATCGCGCCAGTCGCTTCACCTTCGACGCAGCAGACCTGCACGTCGACCTCTCCAAGAACTTCCTCACCGACGAGGTCAAGGACGCCCTGCTCAAGCTGGCCGACGAGGTCAACCTTCCGCAGATGCGCGAGGCCATGTTCACCGGCGAGCACATCAATGTCACCGAGGACCGCGCGGTCCTGCACACCGCCCTTCGTCTGCCCCGCGCCGACGAGCTCACGGTGGACGGCCAGGACGTCGTCGCCGACGTGCACGAGGTGCTCGACAAGATCTACACCTGGGCCGACAAGGTGCGCTCCGGCGAATGGGTTGGTGTGACCGGCAAGCCGATCACCACCGTCGTCAACATCGGCATTGGTGGCTCGGACCTGGGTCCCGTCATGGTCTACGAGGCGCTCAAGCCCTACAAGAGCGGCCCCGACGCTCGCTTCATCAGCAACATCGACCCCAATGACTGCGCCGAGAAGGTGGCCGACCTCGACCCCGAGCAGACCCTGTTCATCGTCGCGTCGAAGACCTTCACAACGCTGGAGACCCTCACCAATGCGCGCATGGCACGCGACTGGCTGCTCGCCAAGCTGCAGGAGGCCGGCGCCATCGACGGCTCCGAGGAGCAGGCCAAGGGTGCCATCGCCAAGCACTTCGTCGCCGTCTCCACCGCCCTGGACAAGGTGGAGGCCTTTGGCATCGATCCGCAGAATGCCTTCGGCTTCTGGAACTGGGTGGGCGGCCGCTACTCGGTGGACTCCGCCGTTGGCACGTCGGTGATCGTCGCCATCGGCAAGGAGAACTGGCAGGACTTCCTGTCCGGCATGCACGCCATGGACCTGCACTTCCGCGAGACCCCCGCGGAGCGGAATGTCCCGCTGCTGATGGGCCTGCTGAATGTCTGGTACACGAACTTCTTCAAGGCCGAGAGCCACGCGGTGCTTCCGTACGCGCAGTACCTGCACCGCTTTGCCGCGTACCTGCAGCAGCTCACCATGGAGTCCAATGGCAAGAGCGTCCGGTGGGACGGCACGCCCGTCACCACCGGCACCGGCGAGATCTTCTGGGGCGAGCCCGGCACCAATGGGCAGCACGCCTTCTACCAGCTGATCCATCAGGGCACCAAGCTCATCCCGGCCGACTTCATCGCCGTCGCCAACCCGGCGCACCCGACGAAGGACGGCGACGTGGACGTCCACGAGCTCTTCCTGAGCAACTTCTTCGCCCAGACCGCTGCGCTGGCCTTCGGCAAGACGGCCGACGAGGTGCGCGCCGAGGGCACGGCCGAGCACATCGTCCCCGCCCGCGTCTTCGCCGGCAACAAGCCCACCACGTCGATCATGGCCCCGGCCCTGACCCCGCCGGTGGTCGGTCAGCTGATCGCGCTGTACGAACACATCACCTTCGTGCAGGGCATCGTCTGGGGCATCGACTCCTTCGACCAGTGGGGTGTGGAGCTGGGCAAGCAGCTTGCACTGAAGATTGCCCCGGCCGTCCAGGGCGATGAGGAGGCCAAGAAGCAGCAGGACGCTTCCACCCAGGCCCTGATCGACTACTACCTGGACAAGCGCGAGAAGTGATTCCGGCTCCAGCCGCTGGCTGAGCCAACGCGTTCCCGGTGCCCACGGTCTCTTGGCCGTGGGCACCGCTCTGTTCTGGTGGTGGCGTGGGTTGGGGCTGCTGGGCAGTGGCGCGTGGGTTTGGTGCATCCGCGACGGGTAGAGCGCACGCGGGGTGGTGGATCCCACGCGAACCATGGAGGTGGGCTCCGGGGTGGGGCCCGCCCCGTTGCTCTGGCGTGGCTGGATAGGCTGGCAACACGCACCACGAGGGTGCGACGAGCACCGGGGAATGACATGAGCACTGACGCCTTCAGCCTGCCCACCATCAGCGACACGAGCACCATCCCGACCGGCGACATGCCTGGTGACAAGGTGCAGATCGACGACGGCCACGTGGCCAAGGCGGAGGTGATCATGGAGGACCTGTGGCCCCGCCTGTCGGACCTGCTGGACGGGTCGCCCCACCGTCGCGCGGTCATCTCGGTGCACGGAGGCTCTGGTGTGGGCAAGTCCGAGACGGCCTCGGTGCTGGCCGCCTTCCTGCGGCACAATGGACTTGGCGCCTATGTGATGAGCGGTGACAACTACCCGCGTCGCATCCCCCGGGACAATGATGTCGAACGACTGCGCACCTTCCGTAGTGAAGGGCTCAAGGCGCTGGTGGCCAGCGGTCAGTACGACGACGACGTGAAGGCGACGCTGGCCGGACTCCAGTCATCGGACCGCGATGCCGATCCCGCGCTGCGCGTCGAGCACCCGTGGCTCAGCGCCTATCAGACGGGCGGCGCGGAGGCCCTGGAGCGCTACCTCGGCAGCACCCTGGAAATCGACTTCGACGAGGTCAGTGCGATCCTTGCCGATTTCCACGAGGGCGCCGAGCGCTTGCGCCTCAAGCGGATGGGCCGCGAGCTCGACGAGCTCTGGTACGACGACGTGGACATGACCGCTGTTCAGGTGCTCGTCATCGAATGGACCCATGGAAATTCGGCAAATCTCACGGGTGTTGACCTGGCCATCCTCCTGAACTCGACGCCGGAGGAGACCTTGGCCCATCGTCGCTCGCGAGCGCGCGACGGCGCCACCGACAGCCCTTTCACCACGATGGTGCTGGGGATTGAACAGACCCACCTGCACGAACAGGCCCACCGGGCGGCGATCATCGTGAACAAGGCGGGTCAGGTGATCAGCCACGCCGAGTACCTGGGTCAGATGGGGGCCGACCTGCCCGAGCCCGGCGCCATGATCAACTTCTACCCGGACAGCATGGGTGGAACGCTCGGCGACGAGGTGGACTTCCTCAACGACCCTGCAGTGCGGGGCGCTTTCACCAGTGCCTATGTGTTGCCCAGCGTCTTCAACACGGACCTCGATCGGGGTTTCTCCGTGATCGACTACAACCTGAGCGAGGTCTACACCCGCCCCGGAGACCTGGACGCGCTGCGGGCCGCCGACGTGAAGTTGAAGTTCGACTTCATCCTCAACCACGCCTCCGTGCTCTCGCCCCAGTTCCAGGACCTGCTGGCCAAGGGGACCCGGAGCGAATACGCCGACTTCTTCATCGACTGGAACCAGTTCTGGGCCGGCCATGGCGAGATGACCCCGGAGGGCTACATCCAGCCTGACCCCGAGCTCATCAAGGACATGTTCTTCCGCAAGCCTGGCCTTCCCATCCTGATGGTGCGCATGCCCGACGGCACCGAGAAGCCCTACTGGAACACCTTCTACCAGGAAGTCCGTTACACGGCCCCGGACGCCCAGACGATCATGCAGGTGGCGGGCGTCCAGTACCAGGCCGCGGTGCGGCTCGAGCAGGCGATCCGGGCGGCCCTCGGCGAGGGTCTCAGCCCGTCGGAGATGGCCGTGGAACTGGGATTCGGTGTGGACGTCGCGCAGTGGAATGCCGTGGCCGAGCACATGGAGGCCGGGCGTCGCTACCTGGGGCAGATGGACCTCAACATCAAGAGCGAGAAGGTCTGGGAGTTCTACGCCGACGTGCTGGACAAGCTGGCGGGATATGGGGCGGAGATCGTCCGCCTTGACGCCTTCGCCTACGCCCCCAAGGAGCCGGGGGAGAAGAACTTCCTCAATGACCCGGGCACCTGGGAGCTGCTGGAGCAGGTGAACCAACTGGCCACTGCCCGCGGCCTCAAGCTGCTGCCCGAGATCCACTCCCGCTACGAGGAGGGCATCCACGAGCTGATCAGCTCCAAGGGCTACCTGACCTACGACTTCTTCCTGCCAGGCCTCGTGATCGACGCCTTGGAGAATCGGGACGCCAGCCACCTCAAGCGCTGGATCGACGACCTGTTGACCAAGCAGATCCGTACGGTCAACATGCTCGGATGCCACGACGGCATTCCGCTGCTCGACCTCAAGGGCCTGCTCTCCGACGAGCAGATCGACGGGCTGATCGAGACCGTGAAGGGCCGCGGCGGTTACGTCAAGGACCTCCATGGCGAGAAGAAGATGTACTACCAGGTGAATGCCACCTACTACTCGGCGCTGGGGGAGAACGACGAAGCGATGCTGCTGGCGCGTGCCATCCAGCTCTTCATGCCGGGCAAGCCGCAGGTCTGGTATCTGGATCTGTTCGGCGGCACCAATGACCATGCGGCGGTGGAGCGAGCTGGTGCGGGGGGCCACAAGGAGATCAATCGCACCAACCTGAGCGTCGAGCAGGTGCGTCAGGGGCTCGCCACATCGCTGGTCCAACGCCAGCTCGAGCTGCTGCGCTTCCGCAATTCGTGCGCCGCCTTCGGCTGGGATGCCGAGTGCACGGTGGCCGAGACCGCGGCCCATGAGCTCCAGATCACCTGGCGCAGGGATGGGCACGAGGCGCAGCTGCTCGCAGACCTGGCGACCAGAGCCTTCACCATCACGGCCGATGGTGAGCCTGTCTGATGCGCCTGCCAGGCTGGCGTCTGGTGGTCGCGGCGGGTGTGGGCTCCTTGGTGGGTCTTCTCGGAGTGCCGCGGGTGGTCACCGCCGTCGGTTCCCGTGATCGCGTGTTCAATGTGGCGGAATTCCGGGAGCAGCCGAATCATCCACGGGTTGCGCTGGTGCTGGGTGCCCAGGTGCATCCGGATGGTCGGCCGTCGCGCTATCTGCGTGGGCGTCTGGACACGGCACATCAGCTCTACAAGAGTGGATTTGTCGACGTATTGCTGGTCTCCGGAGACAATGGCGTCGACCACTACGACGAGCCAACCGCCATGAAGCGTTACCTGGTGGAGGCGGGGGTGCCTGAATCCGACGTCGTGATCGACTACGCCGGCTTCGACACCTATGACTCCTGCGTACGGGCTCGCCGGGTCTTCGGCGTCGAGCAGTTGGTCGTGGTCTCGCAGGGCTACCACCTGCCGCGGGCCGTCACGACCTGCCGCCTGGTCGGCGTCGACGCCGTCGGGGTTGGTGACTGGAGCGTCCAGCGGGTGGGGCGCTTTGACGGGGTTCCAGTGCTGTGGCGGCTGGGGTGGACCAATTTCGCGCTACGGGAGCTACCCGCGAATGTGAAGATGCTCTGGGACGTTGGGACGCGACGCACGCCGACGCTGGGTGCACCGGAGTCAGGGGTTGCCGACGCCCTGGAGCGTTGACCAACCTGCTCGGGTGCCCAGCATGGGGAGCGCTCGGTCATGCGGGAGCTGGCGGTCACGCTGAACGGTCAGGGGCATGTCGGACGTGCCGGGGCATGTCGAATGTGCCGGGGCATGTCGGACGGGCCGGGGCACGTGGTGCAGCGCGTGCCCGTGGACGTTGGGCGTGCGGAGTGGCATCTGAGGGTGGTTGGGCGGGCTTGTATGAGCGGTCGCGCCCTTGTTGGTGCCTCGCGTGTAGGCCAGTCCGTTGCCGGGGCACGTCGAATGTGCCGGGGCACGTGGTGCAGCGCGTGCCCGTGGACGTTGGGCGTGCGGAGCCGGGACGGCCCGATGGGGGATGCCCCCTGGGTGCGGTGAATCGTGTTGTCGGCGTGTTGTCCGTGGTCAGATGGCCCTTGTGGCGTCCGGTTGGTGTGCCGCGCCCTTGTTGGTGCCTCGCGTGTAGGCCAGTCCGTTGCCGGGGCACGTCGAATGTGCTGGGGCACGTCGTGCAGCGCGTGCCCGTGGACGTTGGGCGTGCGGAGTGGCATCTGAGGATGGTTGGGCGGGGCTTGTTTGACCGGCCGCGCCCTGGTGGGGTTTCGCTGGTGGGTCTCGCCCTGGTGGGGTCTCGCTGGTTCGCCAGCCCCTTGCCGGGGCACGTCGAATGTGCCGGGGCACGTGGTGCAGCGCGTGCCCGTGGACGTTGGGCGTGCGGAGCCGGGACGGCTCGATGGGGATGCCCCTGGGTGCGGCGAATCGTGTTGTCGGCGTGTTGTCCGGAGCCAGATGGCCCTTGTGGCGTCCGACCATCTGGCGTGGACTGACCCGCATGAAGGCGAGGACAACGGGGGACCTGCTGGCGCAGGGGTTGACGCATGGGGATCTCAGGGCTGCGGTGGCGGCGGGAGATCTGGTGCGGCTCAGACGTGGCGCCTACCTGAAGGAGACACCTCAGACCGACGTGGAGCGGCACCGGATGCTCATCGACGCCACCATTCGCGGGCTGGGTGATGTCGTCGTGAGCCACCAGTCCGCGGCGGTTGTCCATGGCCTATTGCTTCCCGGGGACCCCGGTGAACTGGTCCATGTCCTTCGTCGGAGGAGCACGAAGGGTGGTGGACAGAAGAATGGGGTGGTCCACACCCACGTGGGCAAGCTCCACGCCGGGGACATCGTGGTGGTGGATGGCATGCGAGTGACGTCCAGGGCCCGGACGGTGGTGGATCTCGCGCGGACGATGAATTTCCAAGATGCCGTCATCCTTCTCGATGCTGCACTGCGCAGCCCTGACCGTCCGGGCGAGGAGTCCGAACACATGCGGTCCCTGATCCAGGAGGCCGTCGGGCGTGCAGGCAGAGTGCCGGGGGTGAAAATGGCGCGGGATGCCCTGAGCTTCGCCGACGGTCGTTCGGGCAGTCCGCTGGAGAGCCGGAGCCGAATCCTCATCCATGAGGAGGGCTTGCCGCCGCCTGTGCTCCAGTACGTCGTCGCTGATCAGTGGGGCCACGTGCTTGCACGTCTGGACTTCGCATGGCCGGACCAGAAGGTCTATGGGGAGTGCGACGGGGCCGTGAAGTACGGTGCACTGCTCCGGCCTGGTCAGACGGCTGCGGAGGTGGTGATGCTGGAGAAGAGACGGGACAACTCGTTGGCTGATCTGGGGTGGCGACAGGTCCGGTGGATGGATGCTGATCTGCGCCGCCCTCACGTCCTGGCTGAACGCATCCGACGAGCCTTGGCAGGCGGCTTGGCTGTGGCGTCGTGATGGCCGATGCGCGTCCCCGACCCGGCACGTCGAAGGTGCTGGGGCACGTGGTGCAGCGCGTGCCCGGGGAAGTTGGGCGTGCGGAGTGAATGTGCCCGGGGAAGTCGGGCGTGCGGAGTGAATGTGCCCGGGGAAGTTGGGCGTGCGGAGTGAATGTGCCCGGGGAAGTTGGGCGTGCGGAGTGAATGTGCCCGGGGAAGTTGGGCGTGCGGAGTGAATGTGCCCGGGCTTCTTCGGCATGAAGAGGTGAGGGAAGGGGCCGTTGGAGGTGGGGGGGAAGGGGCCGTTGGAGGTGAGGGCATTGGCCGGTGGCGCCGAGTTCTCCGAAGCGCTGGGGTGGCGACCCGCCACGTGTCTCCGGGCAGCCATCGGCACCGGCTCGGAGACGAACCATCCGGAGACGAACCATCCGGAGACGAACCATCCGGAGACGAACCACGCCGCCACCCCGAAGGGTGACGGCGCGTCCAGTTGGGTGGAGCTGGTTCGTGGAGGACCTTCGGGTCAGAGGCCTGCGGCGGTGCTCAGTAGGCGCCGTCGGAGGCGAAGACGGCCTTCACCGTCATCGCGAGGATGGTCAGGTCCTGGGTCATGGACCAGTTGTCGACGTAGTAGAGGTCCAGGCGGACGGTGTCATCCCAGCTCAGGTTGGAGCGACCAGAGACCTGCCACAGGCCGGTCATGCCAGGGCGCACCTCGAGACGACGGTTCACGTGCGGGGCATACATCGCGACCTCCTTGGGGAGGGCCGGACGTGGGCCGATCAGGGACATGTCGCCGCGAACCACATTCCACAGCTGCGGGAGCTCGTCGATCGAGTAGCGGCGGATGAAGTGACCCACCTTGGTGATGCGCGGATCATTCTCCATCTTGAACATCACCGCATTGGGGCCCTGGTTCTGCAGGGACTTCAGGATCTCCTCGGCATTGGTCACCATGGACCGGAACTTGAGGCACTCGAAGTGCTCCCCGTTCTTGCCCACGCGGACCTGCTTGAAGATCACCGGGCCACGGTCGTTGAAGTAGATGGCCAGGGCGGTGGTGATCATGATGGGGCTGATCAGGATGAGGATCAGGGTGGCCATCACCAAGTCGAAGGTGCGCTTCATCCAACGGCCGGCCTGCTGCGTGGTGGGCGGCTCGACGAGGACCAGCGGCATGCCGGCGACGGGGCGCACCTGGATGCGCTGCGCGGCGATGTCGGTCAGGGCCGGCGCCACGATCATCTGGCAGTGGTGCGATTCCAGGGCCCAGGCCATCCGTCGGAAGCCACGCGAGCTCGGGAAGGCGCCGTCGGCGAAGAGCACGATGTCGATGTCGCGCTGGTCGACCACGTCCAGGGCGTCATCCACGGAACCGAGGACCGGGATGTCCAGGTCCCCACGGGATGTGCCCTCGGGCAGCAGCGCTCCAACGACGTAGTAGCCCAGCCAGTTCTCACGCTGCACCACCGACATGATCTCGGCGATGTTCTGCGGATTGCCGGCGAGCACGACCCGGCGGGTCAGCCAGTTGCGGCGACGCAGGATGTGGATGACGCGGCGGCACATCCAGCGCGTGAGCACGAGCAGCGGGGTGCCCACGGCGAACAGCAGGACGTAGAAGCCGCGGGACAGGTCGAATCGGGTCAGGTAGCAGCAGATACCGATGAAGGCGGCCGCCATCAGGCTCGAGTGCAGCACGCGGGAGTACTCGTCGGTTCCGGCGCCCAGGTTCTTGTCAGAGTAGGCACCGGCACTCCACAGGCTGGCGATCCAGATGGCCACGGCGATGGGCCACAGCGTCGAGACGCTGTAGTTGACCTGCGTGGGGTCCTGGAATCCCGGGACCGTGTTGCGGAAGGCGAGCGCGATGAGCGTCGCGAGCAGGACGGTCAGGACGTCGGTTGCCACCAGCAGCCACGGGGCAACCACGCGCGAACGATGGGTCATCCGTCGCGGGATCCGTAGCCGGCTAGGGCTCACATTGTTCTTCAACAGCATTGCTCCACCCCTGGAGTCGGGTGGAAGTCAACAGACGCGATCTCGGTACGTCGGTCTTCTGACTCCCCCGAGTACAAAATTCACCACCCGGCCAGGATGTCCCTGGTCGGATCTTGTCGAGACACACTCAGGACAAGCCCTTGTGCTCCCCCGAGACACATTGGGGAGTGTAGTCAGAACGAGCCTGCCGTGCATTGCGTCCCAGCGGATCCTCAACTATCGGGATTTCAACCCACATAGGAGGAGAAGACCTAACCAACAGAGGATGCAACGGGCCGGGGAGGCTGCTCCCCGGCCCGGTTGCGATTCATTCTCGGTTCAGGATTCCCACAGGAGGATCCAAGAGTTGTCCTGCTCGTCACCAAGCGGAAACTCCCCGTCCCATGCCGCGGTAGTCCCATCCGGCGTCGCTCCACTTCTTGGGGTCAAGGACATTGCGGCCGTCGATGACGTGTGCCTCGCGGACACGGGGTCGCAGCTCCGTCGGGTCGAGCTCGGTGAAGTCCTTCCACTCGGTGAGTACCATCACCAGGTCACAGTTCTTGACTGCCTGCTCCACGGTGTCGACGACGTGGAGGTCGGGGCGGGCCTTGCGGAGATTGTCGCCGGCGGCGGGATCGGTGATGACCACGTCGGCGCCGCGGGCCCAGAGTCGGGTGGCGATGTCCAGGGCGGGGGAGTCGCGCAGATCGTCGGAATTGGGCTTGAAGGCGGCGCCGAGGACGGCGATCTTGCGTCCGACGAGTCGACCGCCGAACAGATCGGCCGCCATGTCCACGGCCGTCTCCCGGCGTCGCAGGTTGATGGCGTCCACCTCGCGGAGGAAGGTGAGGGCCTGGTCGACGCCGAGCTCACCGGCGCGAGCCATGAAGGCGCGGATGTCCTTGGGCAGGCAGCCGCCGCCGAAGCCGATGCCGGCGCGCAGGAATTTCTTGCCGATCCGGTCGTCGTGACCGATGGCCTCGGCAAGCTTGGTGACGTCGCCACCGGTGGCGTCGCACAGTTCCGCCATGGCGTTGATGAAGCTGATCTTGGTGGCCAGGAAGGAGTTGGCGGCCACCTTCACCAGTTCTGCGGTGGGGTAGTTGGTGAGCAACCGGGGGATCTGCTCTTCGAGCAGCTGGGCGTAGCACTGGTCGAGCATGCCGCGGATGACCTCGCCCTGTTCATGGTCGTCGGGCAGGCCATAGACGATCCGGTCGGGGTGGAGGGTGTCCTGGACGGCGAAGCCCTCGCGCAGGAATTCGGGATTCCACGCGACGAGGATGTTCTTGCCGGAACCGGCGGCGCGTTCGGCGATGGCCTGCGCCGTCCCCACGGGAACCGTGGACTTTCCTGCGATCAGCACGGGGCGATCGGGGCTGGTGTTCGCGTGCGTGAGGATCGAGTCGACGGCGGCGTCGACATAGCTCATGTCCGCTGCGTAGCGGCCTTGCATCTGCGGGGTGCCGACGCCGATGAAGTGGATCTCGCAATCGGCGATCTCGGATGCGTCGGTGGTGAAGCGCAGACGGCCCGAGTCAACGGCGCGTTGCAGTACCTCGGGGAAACCCGGCTCGTGGAAGGGGCTCTCGCCACGGGAGAGCTTTTCGACCTTCGCCGCGTCGACGTCGAGTCCGATGACCTCATGACCGAGCTCGGCCATGCAAGCGGCATGCACGGCACCAAGGTAACCGCAACCAATCGTGGAGATACGCATGGTGACACAGTAGTAGCCGGGAATGAAGCGAAGATGAAGAAGTGGACCGGCTGCCCAGCTTGTTCACCGAGCCGTCACCCAGGTGGTCACGGCGGCACGCACTGACTGCTCTGAACCCCTCCGGATGGAATGCTGAACTCGGCTGCAACGAACTGTTCGGAGGAATTGATGATGACCAAGAAGCCGTGGATCTGGGCTGCCGTTCCGGCATCAGTACTGGTGGGTCTCGGTTTGGGGGCGTGGACCGGCCTGCCGGTCACCACGACGCACCACGCTGCTGCCCAACTTCTGGTGTCTCCGGGCACGCCAGAGAAGGGACGCAATCTCACGGAGATGTCGGGTTTCGTCCAGTCGCGCATGGAATCCTGGGCGGCGCTGGCGGACAGTGCCTCGGTGATCAACCCGGTGCTCGAGTCCCTGGCACTCCAGGAGGATGTGCCGACGGTGATGTCGCGACTGGACGTGCAGGTTCCGGCCGGCTCTACCATGCTCGTGCTGAATGCGTCGGGGGAATCCGAAGAGGAAGCCATAGCGCTGGCGGATGCCGCTGCCGCGTCCCTCTCCCGCGAGATCATGCGCACCACGCCCAAGCAGACAGGCGGCGAGCCCAGCATTGCCGTCGTCTCGGCGCAAACCGCCAAGGACGTGCGCTGGAGCGAGACGACGAATCCTTCGCGACGGGGCGCAGTGGGCGGAGCGCTGGCTGGTCTGGCTGCCACCGGTGCCGTGTCGAGTCTGCGCACGCGCGGGCGTGAGGAGAAGGAGCAGGCCGCATGGTCCCCGGCCGGGGCGCACGCGCTGGCCCCGGCGGCGGAGGACGCGCGTCGTGCGTAGATTCCTGACAGTTGATCGGCTTCCGGGGCTGGGGCTGGCGGTGATGCTGGGGCTCGGCTGGGCGTGCGCTGACTACTACACCCACCACGCCGTCATCTCCACGCCCTCACCCTTCACCCCGGTGTGGACTGCGTACGACAGGCAGGGGGCCGCCCGGCTGCTGGCATGGGCCTTCGTCGGGATCGGGGTGGGACTCTTGCTGCCCGTCGGGGGCAGCGTGCCGATCGCTGACTTCCTGCGACGTGCCAGTCGGCTCGCTGGCTCCCTGGGAGGGCTGTGGACCTTCGGGGTGCTCCTCGCCCTGGCGCTGTCGGTGGCCACCAAGGGCTACTACATGCTCGACGCGCCCCGTTACCTGGCCAGCATCGGTCCGCTGGCGCTGTCATCCCTGGCGGGGTTGCTCCTGCCCTTCGGGATGCTGGCCAGCGGCGTGGTGTCGGTGCGCTCTCCCCGGTTGGGGGCGCTGCTGGGCTGCCTGATGGCGGTGGTCCTCTTTGCTGGGGCAACCAGACTGTTCGCCGCCTCCTTGGTGCTCTACGTCGCGGGACGGGTGCTGGGTGGCAAGCGGGACGGCATCGCCGTCTGGATCGGTTCTCTGGCGTCGGCCTTCCTCCTGCTGCCCATTCCCCTGATGTGTCGCAACCAGCAGCGCCACGGGCTGCTGCCCTACACCGAGGCCCTGATGACTGCCGGGCCGGATGCCATCTTCGCCCGTGCCCCGCTCACCATCACGGAGAACCTGGGCTTCACCGTTCCGCTGCTGCAGCACACGGTGCAGATGCGCAACATCACGGCGGAGGCGATGCGGGTCCAGATGAATCCGATGCCAGCCCAGCTGGCCGGGTGGAATGACCTGATGCCCAGCATGCGGGTGCACTACTTCATCCCGTACTCCATGATCGGGGAATTCGCCCACTTCGGTGGCGCCGCCTTGCTGCTCCTGTGCCTGGGGTGGACGCTCTTCACCAGATGGTGCGTCGTGGTGGCCGCCACCAACCGGACACCCGCGATGCTGCTCGTTGCGGCAGCCCAGCTGGCACTGGCCATGCTGGGAATGACCCAGATGACGCAGTACAACACGCGCAATGTCTTCCGGATGCTCGACATGATGCTGCTGCTCATGGTGCTCGACGTCCTGACCCGAGGACTGCAGCACTGGATCACCCTGCGGCTCCCCTCCTCCGTGAGGACCCTCGCCTGACGGCTGCGGGCCGGGCACCCACCGCGGGGCCCCCCCCCGCAGCCGTGGAGGTGGCGATCTGGATCAGAAGTCAGCGGTCTCCGGGTTGCCGCCCAGACGATTGCCCTCGTCGACGCCGGCGATGGCCGCCATCTGGTCACCGGTCAGCTCGAATCCGAAGACATCGAAGTTGCTGGCGATGCGCTCCGGGGTGACGGACTTGGGAATGACCACATTGCCCAGCTGCAGGTGCCAACGGATGATGACCTGGGCAGGGGTGACCCCGTGCTCGGCAGCGATCCGGGAGATGACCTCATGGCCCAGGTCCTTGTTCTGGCCCAATGGGCTCCAGGCCTCGGTGACGATGTCCCGGTCATCCAGCACGCGGCGCAGCTCCTGCTGCTGGAAGGTGGGGTGCAGCTCCACCTGGTCGATGACGGGCGTCTCACCCTCCAACCGGGCCAGGTGCATCTCGTGGAAGTTGCTGACGCCGATGCTGGTGGCCAGGCCCTCGGCCTTGAACTCCTGCATGGCATTCCAGGCCTCGATGTAGGCGTCGCCGTACTTGACGGTGGCGGGCCAGTGGATCAGGTAGAGGTCGACGTGGTCCAGTCCGAGCTTCTCCAGGCTCGTCTCGATTGCCTGGCGCGCATCAGCAGCCTTGTGCGCGTCATTCCACAGCTTGGTGGTGATGAACAGCTCGTCGCGGGCGATGCCGGACTCGGCGATGGCCTTGCCGACACCCTCCTCGTTGCCGTAGATGGCGGCGGTGTCGATGTGGCGGTAGCCCACCTCGAGGGCCTTCGCGACGGCCGGGGTGGCCTGCTCGTTCTCCACCTGCCAGACCCCGAAACCGAGCTGGGGGATGGACTTGCCGTCGTGGAAAGTGGTCTGGGGGACGCTCATGCTTCTCCTTCGTGATTGTCGTCGTCTTGCTGGATCCTGAGTGCTGGATCATGCGCGCGGCCCGACTGGTTCGACCCGACTGATCCGGACCCGACCGGTCTGGTTCTGCAGGCCCAGATGGGCGTCGGGCAGGCGGTTCGTCCGCCGGCGCACCTCATCCCACGATCTCGTGGGCTGCCAGCCACTGCTGTGCGATGGTCGTGGAACTCTTCTGCTCCTCCACGCTCAGCCTATTGAGTTCGATCAACTCGTCGGTGGTCAGGCTGGCCGTCACGAGGGCAATCACGGATGCGGCGTCGGCCCCGACCCTGGTGCTGGCCACGGGGACGACATTCTGGGGCAGGACGAGCGACTCCGGGTCCTCCAGCGTCACCAGGTTGTTCGCCTTGATGGCCGGACTCGCGGAGTAGATGTCTGCCACCTGTACCTTCCCGTCGGTGAGGGCCTTCACCGTCAGCGGACCACCCGAGTCCTCCACCGGCGTCACGGAGACGTCCACTCCGTAGACCTTCTTGAGCGCGGCCGGACCGTAGGGGCGCTTGCTGATCTCCGAATTGGCGGCCAGCTTGACCGGCCCCAGCTTGGCGAGGTCCGCGACGGTGCGCAGCCCGTGCTTCTTCGCAGACTCCGCGGTCACGGTGAACGAGTCCTGGTCCGTGGCCTGTGAGGGCTCCAGCGCCATCAGACCCGCAGGCAGGGAGCTGCGCAGGCCGGTCATGATCTCCTCGGTGGTGCCGGCGGTGGACGCCTTGTCGTAGTACTGCAGCAGGGAACCGGCATATTCCGGCATCAGGTCGATCCGGCCGGACTGGAGCTCGGGCAGGTAGATCTCGCGCTGCCCGATCTGGTAGCTGCGTTCGATGGTCCAGCCCCGCGACTCCAGCGCCTGGGCGTAGAGCTCGGCGATGACCTCGTTCGAGTAGTACTGCTGGGAGCCGATCACCAGGTTCTTCGACGCCGGGCCAGCGTCGCCGCCACTGGCGGTTCCCAGGGGGTCGCTGCTTGCGCAGCCCGTGAGCAGTGCAAGCGTCATCAGCAGGGTGAGGAATTTCTTGGTCACTGGACCTCCCTGGGGTTGAGGGTGGAGGAGCGGCGCTCCATCACCCGTTCGACGAGTTCGAAGAGCACCTCGAGGACGACGGCCAGAGCGAGGACCAACAACGAGGCCGCCAGCATCTGCGGATAGTCCTGCGTCTTGAGGCCCAGGAAGAGGTCGCGCCCCAGGCCGCCCGCCCCCACATAGGCGGCCAGTGTGGCCGTCGAGACCACCTGGAGCATGGCCGAGCGCACACCGCCCAGCAACAGGGGCAGCCCCAGGGGCGCCTCCACCTGCCCGAGCACCTGCCACTCCGTCATGCCCTGCGCCCGAGCAGCGTCCACGGTGACGGGGTTGACGGATTCGACACCGGCATAGGCCCCTGCCAGGACCGAGGGAATGGCCAACAGCACCAGGGCGATCAACGGGGCGGTCAGCCCCACCCCGAGCCACAGCCCGAACAGTGTGACCAGACCGAGACTGGGCAACGCGCGCGCACCGCCCGAGAGCCCGACGGCCAGATTGCGCCCGCGGCCCGTGTGTCCCACGAGATAGCCGATGGGGATGGCGATGATGGAGGCGATCAGGACGGCCAGGAGGGAATAACCCAGGTGCTGGGCCATGTGGACCGGCCAGCTCTCGGAGCCCGTGAGATTGGCGGGGTCGACGATCCAGGCGAGGGCTTCACGGACGAAGTTCATGACGCCCTCCCCACCGTTCCGCGGGTGCGACGGGTCCAGGGCAGCAGCAGCCCACCGGCACCCTGCAGCGCAAGATCGAGGAGCCACGCCAGCAGTGCCGTCGCGACGATTCCGGTCACCACCTGCGCCTGGATTCCGCGCTGGAATCCTTCGGTGAAGAGTTGGCCAAGGCTCGCCACGCCGAGCAGCGCGCTGACCGTCACCAGGCTGACGGTGCTGACCGCCACAACCCGCAGGCCCGCCAGCAGTGCCGGCCCGGCGAGAGGCAGCTCGACGGTCAAGAAGCGTCTCAGACCGCCGTAGCCCATTGCCGTGGCGGAGAGGCGTGGCCCCTCGCCGACGGAGTCAAGGCCGTCGGTGGCCGAGCGGACCATCAGCGCAAAGCCGTAGAGGGTCAGCGCTGCCACCACATTCCACCGGTCCCGGACGGTGGTGCCGATCACCATCGGGAGCACGACGAACAGGGGCAGGGAGGGAATGGCATAGATGAGTCCGCTCAGCGCCACCAGGAGGGCCCGGCCCGGACGCCACCGGTGGGCCAGCCATGCGACCGGCAGGGCCAGCAGGAGGCTGAGGAGTACCGCCGGGATGGTCATCATGAGGTGGTCCCATGCCAGCCGGCCCACGAGGGCCAGGTTCTCTGCGAGCCAGCTCATGCGTCGGGCCCCTGCTGGTCCGGCCGGTTGCCTGTCAGGCGGCCAGCCGGGCGCCCCAGCTGGTCCACGACGAGTGTGCCGTGGGGGCCCTCCACCAGATGCAGATCCAGCTCGCCCCGGTCCAGACCCAGGAAGGAGGCCACGAAGTCGTCGGCCGGATTGGCCACCAGCTCGGCGGGGGTGCCCACCTGCGCCACCTGGCCACCCTTCTTCAGCAGGACGATCTGGTCACCCAGCGCGATGGCCTCGGAGATGTCGTGGGTGACGAACAGGACCGTCTTGTGCAGCTCGTCCTGGATCCGGCGCATCCACTGCTGGAGTTCGGAGCGCACGAGGGGATCGACCGCGCCGAAGGGCTCGTCCATCAACAGGATGTTCGGATTGCTGGCCAGGGCACGGGCCACGCCCACTCGTTGTTGCTGACCGCCGGACAGCTGTGAGGGCCAGCGTCGGGCCATCGAGCGGTCCAGCCCAACGAGGTCCATCAGCTCGAGGGCGTCGGCATGGGCCGTGCGACGGGCGACCCCGTTGAGCCGTGGGACGGTGGCGATGTTGTCCACCACGCGTCGGTGCGGGAGCAGGCCCGAGTTCTGCATCACATAGCCGATCCGTCGACGCAGTTTCACCGCGTCGGTGTCCGCGATGTCCTCTTCGTCGATCAGGACGCGGCCCGACGTGGGGGTGACCATCCGGTTCACCATGCGCAGGAGCGTGGTCTTGCCGGATCCAGAGGAACCGACCAGCACCGTCGTGCGCCCAGTGGGGATCACCAGGCTGAAATGGTCGACCGCCATGGTGCCGTCGGGGTACTGCTTGGAGACGTCGTCGAACTCGATACCCATGCCGCTCCCTGTGCTGCCAGCCGACGCGGGGGCGCCGGGGTGCCCGGTTGGTTGCCGATTTCCATCCAACCGTGTGGGTCTGACGAAAATTCCCCCACGGGGGTGAAAGCGGGCCCAGATGCCCGCCTACTGCGTCGATCTCACGGGGTGCCGGCGTCTCCCACGAGAGGGTTTTGTTCAACAACTGGACATTCAGGAAGTCTACAGTTTCGCCGTCGGTGTCTCGGGGGAGAAGTCGATGCCTCAGGGGAGGCGTCATGAGGCATGGGGGCGCGCATGCGCAGTGGCGACAGGGGATGTCCGAGTTGGATCAGGGTTGCGGACGGGCACGTGGTGGCCTGGGTGCATCGCCCGCCGGACGGCATGGCCCGCGGATCGGTGGTGCTCGTCCCCGCCGTCGACCGGGAGTCCGTGGTCAGCTACCGCGCCTGGCATGTGCTGGCGCGCCAACTCGCCCGGGCGGGCTTCGTCGTGGTGCGGATCGCCCTGCGGGGTGACGGAGACTCGAGCGACCTGGCCGACGGTGACGTGGTGGAGCAGTGGCTGGAGGACATCCGGGCAGCCGTGGGGCTCGCCCGAAGGATCCTGCCCGAGGTGCCGGTGAGCCTGGTGGGGCTCCGGATCGGGGCCAGCCTGGTGGCGGCCTGCGATCTCCCCGAAGTGGACTACCGCCTGGCCTGGGAACCAGTCTCTGGCAAGGACTTCCTGGATCGGCAGCATGCCCTGCGGACCGAACGGGGCGCGGATCCCGTGCTTGCGGAGAATGACGGTTTCGAGACGCTCGGGGAGTTCTACACCCCAGCCCAGGCGGCCAGCATCGCCCGGTTGGCGGCGCCCGCTGCCGATGACCCGATCGTCCGTCGCGAGGTGGACTGCGAGGAAGCCCTGGAGCTCCATGCCGCGTCGAGCGTGGTGGCGCGCATCCCCGTCGCCTGCATCGCGGAGGTGGTCGCCAGTGTGCCCACGCACCCGGTACGTCCCCTGGTGGACTGGGAACCCACCACGGTGGGCCAGTCCATGGTGGCCGGGATTCCCGTCCGCGAACGCTTCGTGGAGGTCGGGCCGGCGCGGGTGCACGGCGTGGTCACCGAGCCGCTCCTCAGTCCCGCCGGAGCTGTGGCGCTGTTCTGTTCCGGCGGCGGTGAGCCCAAGGATGGCCCCAGCGCGCTGTGGGCACGTACGGCGCGCACCCTGGCCGCCGATGGTGTTGTCTCGGTGCGATGCGACCGGCGCGGGGTCGGGGAGGAGCTCGATGAGGACGCGGTGCGGCCGCCCAATCCCTACGACGACCGTGGCATCCAGGACATGGTGGAGGCGACGACCTGGGCCCGTGGGTACTGGTCCCTGCCCATCATCGGGATCGGTCTCTCGGCCGGCTGCTGGACCCTTGCCCGGGCCTGCGAATCAGCGCCGCTGGACGGCCTGCTGATGTTCTCGAGCGTGGGTTGGCACAAGGAGTCCACACGGTACGCGAACCTCTTCCGGCCGAACCCCCTGCGCCAGCTGCTGCGAGGGGGCGGCGCTGTCGGTGCGGTCCCCCTGGTCGGGGAGAATCCTTCGGAGCCCACCATGGAGCCCACCACGGGGTCCGACGTCGGGGCAGCTCGCGGACTTCTTCGTCGCGTTGCCCACCAGCTCGTCGCAGCACGGGCCGCCGCCCAGGCGGCTGCCCGATTCCTGGCCTGCCACCTCCAGGATCTCGTCCGACGCAACCTGCCCGACCCCATCTGGCAGGCCCTGGGGCGCCGGGGCGTGGTGATGGACCCCACGGAACTGCTCGCGTGCATCCCGGTTGGGACCCCGCTTTCGATCTACCTGAGCCCCGACGACCACCGGCTGTGGGAGCGGTGCAGGGGGCCGCAGGCCGCCGCCCGCCGCATGGCGGACGGCGCCTTCATCCGCGTCATCGCCCAGGACTTCGAGGACCACGCCCTGTTCTCCCAGCGGGGGCGCCGGGCCGTGGTGCAGCAGATCCGCGGGGAGATGGCTCCGGTGGTGCGCACCGTGGTCCCGTACCCCGGGATCCGTCCGGCCAGTGGCCCCGATCGCGGACGCTGCGCGCTGCCTGGCGAGTCCCAACGCATCATCGCGTGGCCCGGGGCCCGCAGGGATCGTGCAGCGGGCGCGTGCTCCGGCGTGGAAGAATGAGCGCCATGTCTTCACTGCCCTCTCAGCTCACCGAACGGGTCCAGGCCGTCGCCGGCATCGACCCGGAGATGCGTCCCGCCACCAAGCCGCAGTTCGGCCACTTCCAGTCGAATGTGGCCCTGCGCCTGGCCAAGACCGAGGGCAAGCCGCCGCGGGAGGTTGCGGCGCAGATCGTGGAGAAGCTCGAGCTGGATGACCTGTGCGAACCCCTGGAGATCGCAGGCCCCGGGTTCATCAACTTCCGGATCAAGTCCGACGTCCTGGCCCGCACGGCCACCGAGCTGATGGCCGATCCGCACACCGGCATCGTGCAGGCAGCCAAGCCGCAGACGATCGTGATCGACTACTCCGCGCCCAATGCGGCCAAGCAGATGCACGTCGGCCACCTGCGTTCGACGATCATCGGGGACTGCTTCAACCGGGTCCTGCAAGCCCAGGGTCACAAGGTCATCCCCCAGAACCACATCGGTGACTGGGGCCGGCAGTTCGGCATGCTCGTGGAGCAGACGCTCGACGAGGGGCTTGACCCGGCGGAGCTCGATCTGGCTGGGGCGGAGGAGCTCTACAAGCGCGCCAATGCCCACCTCAAGGAGGACGAGGCCTTCGCGGACCGTGCCCGTGACCGGGTGGTCAAGCTGCAGGCTGGCGACGAGGAGACCCTCAAGATCTGGAAGACGCTGGTGGACATCAGCAAGTTGGGCTTCGACGCCACCTACAAGCGGATGAATGTCCTGCTCCAGCCCAAGGACTACGCGGGCGAGAGCATGTACAACGCGATGCTGCCCAAGGTCTGCGACGACCTGGAGGCCCGCGGCATCGCCAAGGTGGACGACGGCGCCCTGGCAGTCTTCGTCGAAGGGCACGAGGCGCCGGCCATCATGCGCAACCGCCAGGGAGGCTATGGCTATGACGTCACCGACGTCGCGGCCCTGCGCTACCGCGTCGGCGAGCTGCACGCCAACCGGCTGATCTATGTCGTCGGTTCCGAGCAGTCGTACCACTTCAAGCTGATCTTCGGCGTCTGCCGCAAGGCCGGTTACCTGCCCGACGAGGTCCGCGCGGAGCACGTCGGCTACGGCATGGTGCTGGGCACCGATGGCAAGAAGTTCTCCACCCGTGAGGGGACCGCCGTCCACCTGGACGACCTGCTGGACGAGGCTGAGGCGCAGGCAGCCCCGAACATCGCGCTGGCCGCCATCAAGTACGCCGACCTCAGCTCCGGCCTGCAGAAGGACTACACCTTTGACGCAGAGCGGATGACGGCGACCACCGGCGACACCGGCCCCTACCTGCAGTACGCGCATGCCCGGATCTGCCAGATCATGCGCAAGGCGCAAGCCGAGGAGATCGAGGTGCCCGAGCAGATCACCGTCCTCGACGAGCCGGCGGAGCAGCAGCTGGCCCTGTTGCTGAGCCGCTTCGGGGAGGTCGTGGCCGATGTGGCCGAGACCCTGCAGCCCCACAAGCTGTGCGGCTACCTCTACGAGGTGGCCGGTGCCTACTCGACCTTCTACGAGCACTGCCCGGTGATGAAGAGCGAGGGGGAGGTGCGGGCCTCGCGTCTGGCCCTGTGCCAGGCCACCCGCAGCGTGCTGGCCAAGGGGCTGGACCTGCTGGGGATGGACGCACCTCAGCGCATGTGACCTCAGGGGCCTGACAAGGGGCGCCACCGCCGGGAGTTCTCTTCGACCCGAGGGTGGCGCCCCTTGGTCGTCTTCTGGTGCGGGGTGGGCGTGCGGGATGGGCGCCGGGCGTGCGCCGGCCGTGGAGGAGTGGGCGCCGGGTCGTGTGGGCACGTGGTGCTTCGTGGGGCACGTGGTGCAGCGCGTGCCCGGGGGTGTTGGGCGTGCGGAGTGGTGCCTGGCCGCGGGGGAGTGGGCGACGGGTGTGCGGGGTGGGCGCCGGGTCGTGTGGGCACGTGGTGCTTCGTGGGGCACGTGGTGCAGCGCGTGCCCGGGGGTGTTGGGCGTGCGGAGTGGCCCCTGGCTGTGTGGGGAGTGGCGCCTGGCCGCGGGGGGAGTGGCCCCTGGCCGACGGGCGAACGCAGACGAAGGGGCCCGACCACAGCGCGTGGTCGGGCCCCTTCGATGGCTCTGGGCCAGGCCCACCCGGGGAGGGGTCAGGGCTGCTGGAAGCTGCCGATGTGGCGGCTGCCCTCTGCCTGACCGATCTTCTGGGCGATGTCGGCCTCCAGCGGGGTGCCGTGGGTCATGCCCGCGGCGTGCTGCTGCGCCTCCTGCGGGCTGATTCCCGTCGGGTAGGACTTGTTCACCCAACCGCGCCCCACGGCGGCAGCCCAGGCATCGATGTCCTTGTACTGGGTGACCGTGGCATCGAGCTTGCCCCAGCCCACCGCGATGGGGGCGTCGGTGCCGGGGGCCTCGAAGGCATTGCCGGTGGCGCTGCTCACCATGTCGCCCGCCGGGATGGCGCGGTCCTTGTCCAGCACATAGAGCTGGAAGTTGGAGAACTTCGAGTCCGAGCCGAAGACATTGTTCTGGATCGAGACATTCTTCGAGACCCAGGTGTTCTCGGGGTCCGGGATGGGATTGCGGGAGTCGTGGCCGTTGTGGTTGGGGTTCGACTGCCGACGGAAGTCCTGGTCCACGGAGATGTCACCCACCACGCTGTTCCAGATCGTGTTGTTGCGCACCCGCAGGTCGTGTGAGTCGAACAGGTAGAGGCCGCGCTTGGTGCCGGAGATCACATTGTCGGCCACCACCGCATGGCTGGTGAGCTCCAACTGGATGCCGGCAAAGGCATCCTGCTGGGCATTCGTGATCCGGTTTCGGGTGGCCGTGACGCCGATCACCGACTCGTCGGTCCACAGGCCGGTGGTGTTGTAGTTGTCCTCCAGAAGGTTGTTGTCGAAGGTGACCTCGCGCGAGGCGGTCACCTTCACCCCGGCGGTGGCGGGGAAGGGGGTGAACTTCTCCGTGTTGTTCTGGCTGATGATCGAGTTGGTCACCTTGCCGCCGTCGAAATACTGGCCGCTGACACCGGCGAGGCCCGTGCGACGGATGGTCACCCGGTTCACATGGCCAGAGCCGCTCTTGCGGTCGGAGGTCATGTGGATGCCGGTGGTGGCGATGTCCTCGATCGTCACGTTCTCCACCAGGTTGCGCTCCCGCGCCGTGAAGATGACCCCCAGGCGGGGCAGGGAGTTGGCATAGCGTCGGATGCCGAAGCCGCGCAGCGTCACGTCGGGGGAGCCGACGGTGAAGACGCGGTCCAGATCGCTGGCGCGCATCTCGTGGCCATTGGGGTCGGTTCCGGTGATCAGCTGCTGCGCGTCGTAGTCGACGGCGAACTGGCCAGCCGCGATGGGGCCGCCCTTGGGTACCTGCTTGAGCTGCTGGCCGTCCAAGTAGAGCTGGTCGGGCCAGGCGGCCATCGGGTGGGCCGGATCGACGAAGTCGGAATTGCTGCCGCCGGTGGTGAAGGAGGTGGAGCTGTCCCACCGCTTGGTCCAGGGGGCCTTCCAGACGGACCCCTCCTGCTGCCAGCCGGTCACCGGCACGGAGCCGTCGAACCAGACGGCCTCGCCGGGATGGTTCTGGACTGTCACGGGCTTCTGGATCAGCACCTCGGGCTGGTGGTAGACACCTGCGCGCAGCACCACGGTGCCGCCGCTGGGAGCAGCCTTGACCGCCTCGGCGACGGTTGCCTTGGGGGCCTCCTTGGTGCCCGGGTTGGCATCACTGCCCGCCGGGGCGACGTAGACGGCATTGGCGGGAACGGGGTAGCTGGCCTGCCCCACGGGCAGGGATCCGCGCGCGGGATCGCCAGGCGCCGTCGGTGCCGGGGCGCTGCTGGTGGGCGCGGCCGTGGCAGTGGGTGAGCTGCTCGCCGTTGGCGGGGCCGGTGCCGTGGGTGCCGGTGCGGTGGGCGGCGTGGTGGTGGGTGCCGTGGTGGGCGTGGCCGCCGGGCTGCTGGCCGTCGGTGCGGGTGGGAGGGGAGCAGGAGCGGTGGCCGAGTCGTTGGTGACCGTGAACTGGTCCACGCCCAACGGCATGGTCCCCTGTGCTCCGATCAGCACCATGCCGACCCCGCCAGCGGTGTCCACCTGGTCCGGGGAGGAATCGGTCGCGGAGAACTGGGCGGCGGGCTCCGGGCTTCCCTCGGCCCACACGGTGCCCGTGACGGTGGTGGGGCTGCTGCCACTGACTGTCATCTTCAGGACCAGGCGCGCACCGG
The DNA here is from genome assembly GCF_052116585.1 of Luteococcus sp. Sow4_B9. Lineage (NCBI taxonomy): Bacteria > Bacillati > Actinomycetota > Actinomycetes > Propionibacteriales > Propionibacteriaceae > Luteococcus > Luteococcus sp. Sow4_B9. The sequence goes on from NZ_JBQKKT010000008.1 coordinate 25,159, forward strand.
GCTTGACCAGTGACGGTGCGGAGACACCCACGCCGATCCCTGTGTCGGGTCGGCCCCATTGCGTTCGATCGGCATGCAGGTCCACTCGCCCAGAGGCATTCAGGTTGAACCACATGCGGTAGCTGCGTCCATTCGAATTATCTACGCGCGCTGTCATAGCGGCCATTGCGACCTGGTCCGAGATTTCCGTCGGCAGACTGACGGTCTGCTGAATGGTGGTGTTCAGTGCTGACACAGAATGCAGCTGGGCGTCAAGTACCGAACCTTCGTGACCGTCGAAATGGGCCTGGCCGCCGTCCACGGTCACTGACTGTTCACCCAGCCCCACGTGCCAGTTGGCCCCCTCGGGGGTGCTGCCCAGCCCGGAGGTCGTCCGATCGAAACCATCGTTGACCAGCGGCGATGCGGATGCTTGGCTCTGGCTGGCGGTGCTGAAGAGCAGAGGGAGGGCCACGACTGTGGCCATGCTCGCGCCCAGGGCGCGACGAGAGTGGGAAGCCGCCATGGGCTCGTCTCCTTGCGATCGGTGGGTGGGTGGCTAGGGATTATGAGAGGGCCTTCAGCCAATCCTAAGGCTAGCGTCATCTCCCGCAGGATTTCACCCGTGGCCGTGAGTCTGGCTGGCGAAGTGTGTCCGATCTCGTTGTGTGAAAGGTGTTTTGAACCTTTACAGAAGCTGAAATCAATGCGGCATTTTGGGGTCTTCGTGGATATCGTCACGGGGTTGGCGGATCTTGGGTTCAGCCAATGAGAAGAAACGAAGTATCGGGGGAAATGGCTGTGAGCAGCGCTTGGTTCGTGTCGACATTCGACATGGTGAACGTTGCTGACCTGGACCTGCTGAGGCAGGCCCGCGAGGTCAGCGATGACGTGACGGTGGCGGTCCTGGGGGATGCGGAGGCGGAGCGGCTGCACGGCCGTGCCCCTGTCGTTCCCGAGCAGGAGCGCCTGGGCCTGGTTCAGGCCCTTCGTATCACCAAGGAGGTCGTCATGTGCCGCAGCATCACCGAGCTGCCCGTCAAGGGCGGTGACCAGGTCCTGCTCACCGACGAGGAGGGGCTGGCCGATCTGGCCGATGTCATCCTCATTCCCCAGCGACGCTCCGCGAGCCCCCAGCTGCGGGCCGCCCTGGCGCACGCGCCCGAGGCGATCGCATGAGCACGTCTGCGCCCACCGGCTCCGCACCCGGCAGTTCGAAGTCCTTCAGTGATTCCCTGCGACAGTTGAAGAATGCCCAGAAGAGCAACAAGGGTGCCCCGCTGTATTCGGTCCTGGTGAACCGTCCGCTGGGGCGGGTCTTCGCCGCACTCGCGCACCAGCTGGGGATGACGCCCAATGGCGTCACCGCGGTCAGTGCCCTGTTCACCTTCACCGGAATTGGCCTGGTGGCCACCATGCCGCCGAGCTGGCCGCTGGGCATCGCCGTCGGCCTGTGCCTGGTGATTGGCTACGCCCTGGACGCCGCAGACGGTCAGCTGGCCCGCCTGCGCGGCGGTGGCAGCCTGCTGGGCGAGTGGCTCGACCACGTCATCGATTCCTTCAAGATCGCCACCCTGCACCTGGCCGTGCTGGTGATGGCCTTCCGCCACTTCGGCTCTGAACGCTGGCTGCTCGTGCCTCTCGGATTCGCCGCCGTCTACGTGATCCACTTCTTCGGCATGCTGCTGACGGACCTGCTGGCCCGGGTGCACCACGCCAAGCGGGGCCAGGCCATGCCTGCCAAGGGCATCCCGTCGATGCTGCTCTCGGTGGCCAAGCTGCCCACCGACTACGGCTTCCTGGCGGTCATCTTCTTCACCCTGGGTGCGCCCGTCGTCTTCCAGTGGCTCTACACCTTCATGTTCGTGTGCACGGCCGGCTACACGGCTCTGGTCCTGCCTCGTTGGGCGCGCGGCATCTCCGCCCTTGACCGGGAAGCTGCGCTCGAGCAGAAGCCGGGGCAGCCGTGATGTCGGCCAACTTCGAGGAGCAGCTCCCCGCGGACGCACTGGTGCCGCAGCAGGTGGTTGCGCGCGTCGATCCGGCCAAGGGCGTCATCGGCTACGTGCCGGGGGCCTGGGACATGTTCCACATCGGCCACCTGAACATCCTGCGCCGCGCCAGGCCGCACTGCGACCACCTGATCGTCGGCTGCGTCACCGACGAGGCGCTGGAACGCACCAAGGGCAAGCGTCCCATCGTCAACCTGGCGGAACGGATCGAGATCCTGCAGGCCATCGGCATCGTCGACGAGGTCGTCGTCGACGAGGGCAGCAAGGTGGACGTCTGGCACCGCCATCCCTTCGACGTCCTGTTCAAGGGCGACGACTGGAGGGGGACCCCCAAGGGCGACCGTCTGGAGGCCGACATGGCCAGCGTCGGCGTCCACGTCCACTACTTCCCCTACACGGCCCACACATCCAGCACCGCACTGCGTTTGCTCATCGCAGATCGCTGACACACGAAGGAATGACACGATGCGCATCGCGCTGATCGGTACCCGCGGGGTCCCCGCCCGCTACGGAGGTTTCGAGACCGCCATCGAGGAGATCGGATCCAGGCTGGCCGACGCCGGCCACCACGTGATCGTCTTCTGCCGTACACCGGAGGGTGAGGAGCAGCTCGAGACCTACAAGGGCATGCACCTGGTGCACCTGCCGTCGCTGCACAAGCGGGCCCTGGAGACCCTCTCCCACACGGCCCTGACCGTGATAGACCGTCATCTCAAGGACGTCGATTGCGCCGTGGTCTTCAATGCGGCCAATGCGCCCCTGCTGCCCGTCATCCGCGCCCGTCGGATTCCCGTCGCCACGCACGTGGACGGGCTGGAATGGCGTCGCGGCAAATGGAGCGGCACCGGCCAACAGTACTACCGGATCAGTGAGCAGCTGGCCGTGCGCTGGAGTGATGCACTGATCGCCGACGCCCAGGGCATCGCCGACTACTACCGCGAGGAATTCCATGCGCCGACGCAGCTGATCGCCTATGGCGCACCGATCCTCAAGGATCCCCAGGCGGAAAAGCTCACCCCGTTGGGCGTGGAGAGCGGCAAGTACCACCTGGTGGTCGCGCGCTTCGAGCCGGAGAATCACGTGCTCGAGATCGTCCAGGGCTATGTGAAGAGCAAGGCCGAGCACCCGCTGGTGGTCGTCGGATCGGCCCCCTACTCCGACGAGTACACCGCGGCCATCCGCGAGGCTGCGGATCCGCGCGTCAAGCTCGTCGGCGGCCTGTGGGACCAGGACCAGCTGGACCAGCTGTACGCCAACAGCCTCACCTATCTGCACGGTCACTCCGTCGGCGGCACCAACCCCTCCCTGCTTCGGGCCGGCGGCGCGGCCGCCTTCACCGTCGCCTGGGATGTGGACTTCAACCGCGAGGTGGTCCAGGAGGCCGGCGAATACTTCTCCACGCCGGAACAGCTGGCGGCCATCCTGGAGCAGGTGGAGACCGAGCCGGAGCGCGCGCAGCGTCGCGGCTACGAGCTGCAGAACTCGATGCACCGCTACGACTGGGACCAGGTTGCCCGTGACTACGAAGAACTGTGCGTCGACCTGATGGAGCGCAATTTCCCGCGTCGTCGGCCCAGCGGGCGTCGACACCCCAGCCGCTGGAGCCGATGATGGCGGTCTCGGGGGAGACCAGCCAGCCCGCTGGACGGGGCACCGACGGCTCGCGCCTGGCCGTGGTGCTGGTGAACTACGGCTCGCACGCACTGCTCCAGGCCAATCTCGACGCCGGACTACAGGCCGCCGGCATCCAGGTGGTCGTGGTGGACAACCACACCACCGACGAGGAACTGGCAGCGCTGCAGGCCCTGGCCGCGGAGCGCGGCTGGGATGTGGTGGCCAGCCCGACCAATGTGGGCTTCGGCGACGGCGTCAATGCCGGTGTGGCGCGGGCCAAGGAGCTGGGCTGCGATGCCTTCGTGATGCTCAATCCGGATGCGGTGGTCTCCGTGCCCGTCCTGGAGGAACTGCACCGCAGCGTGTGCACGGACCGGCGATCCCTGGTCTGCCCGCGGATGAACCGCTCCGACGGCCGACACTACTTCCGCGGATCCATGCTCGACTATGCCTCCGGCCGCACCCGCGGTGGCTGGACGGACGGCGAGGACCTGCAGGAAGGTCGCCACTCCTGGCGGCCCTGGCTGACCGGCGCCTGCCTGGCCATGCACCAGGAGGCCTGGGACCTGCTGGGTGGCTTCCGCGGCGGCTACTTCCTCTACTGGGAGGACGTCGACATCTCCCGTCGGGCGGCCGATGCCGGCCTGCGGCTCGTGATGCGCCAGGACCTGGTGGCCACCCACGACGAGGGTGGCACCCAGGACAAGGGTGCCCAGCCGCTGTCCGGCACCTACTACTACTGGAACACCCGCAATCGCCTGCTCTTCGCCTCCGAGCACCTGGAACGGCGTGAGCTGCTGGAGTGGATCCTGCGCACGCCGGCCGAGAGCCGCCAGATCCTGCTGCGCGGCGGGCGCCGCCAGCTGCTGCACTCGGCGACACCGCTCACCTCGACGCTGCGGGGTGCCGTCGACGGCCTGCGGCTCGCCGTGCCCGCCCTGGTGCGCCCCGCCCAGCGCAAGCAGTCTGCCGCAGGCCCGCGACGAGCTGCCGGACCAGACCTGGAGACCGTGCTGCTGGCGCACCCGAGCCCGGACCTGTACGGCTCCGACCGGGTGCTGCTGGAGAGCGTCGCCGCCCTGACGTCCGCCGGGGTGCGCGCCGTCGTGGCCCTGCCCCAGGACGGTCCGTTGGCGGCCGAGCTGCGTGCTCGAGACGCCGAGGTGCGCTTCGTCGAGATGCCCGTGCTGCGCAAGAGCATCCTGACCCCGGCTGGCCTGGCCGGCTTCATGGCCACCGTGGCGCGCAGCCTGCCTGCACAGGTCCGTCTGGCTCGCTCCTGCGGCGCAGACCTGCTGCTGGTGAACACCATCACCTTGCCGGTTTGGCCGCTCGCTGCCCGGTTGGCGCGCATCCCGTCGGTGGTGCACGTCCACGAGGCGGAGGCGAAGGCCTCGCGGGTGGTCAACACCGTGCTCTATGCGCCGCTGGTGCTGGCTGATCGGGTGGTGGCCAACAGCGCACACACCCGCGACGTGGTCACGGCCACCCATCCGCTGCTGCGCAGGCGTTGCACCGTCGTGCACAACGGAGTTGCCGGACCGGGCCAGGTGCAGCCTGCCCGTCTCCACCAGCCGGCCCACCTCCTGTTCGTCGGGCGTCTCTCGCCGCGCAAGGGGCCGGACGTGGCGGTGCGGGCCCTGGCCAGCGTGCGTGGGCACGGGGTGGATGCGCGCCTGCGGCTGCTGGGCGCCGTCTTCCCGGGTTACGAGTGGTTCGAACAGGAGCTGCGCCAGCTGGTCACCGAGCTGGGGCTCGACGAACACGTCGACTTCCTGGGCTTCGACCAGCAGGTCTGGAGCCACCTGGCGGATGCCGACGTGGTGCTGGTGCCGTCAGTCCTGGAGGAATCCTTCGGGAACACGGCCGTGGAGGCGCTGCTGGCGGCCCGCCCGCTGGTGGTCAGTGACCACTCGGGGCTGGCCGAGGCCACCGCTGGGTATGAGGCCGTGCGCCCCGTACCCGCCGGTGCCCCAGAGGCCATCGCCACGGTCGTGGCGGAACTGCTGGCCGACCATGCGGGGGCGTCCCGGGCCGCCCTGCGGGACCGGGATGAGGCGCTGCGGCGCCATGCGCCCCAGGTCTATGCCCAGCGATTGCTGGCCGCACTGCGCTCCACCTTGCGGTGACGTGAGCGCCGGGTCCTGGTCGCCGGTTGTCAGGGGCGTCCACTGGCTGGACCCAATGCTGAGCTTCGCCTGATGGCCCTGTGTCGCCGCTGGGGCTTGGGCGCCAGGCGATGTCCGCCCAGACGACGGGCGGATTCATTCAGCACAACGGAAATCGTCACCGTGATCGCGCGCGGCGGCGGCTGTCCGTCAGCGGGCGGGCGCAGATCCACGACGGGCGACGCAAGTCACCTGTCATAGAGTCAGGAACGCATTGACAGCCATTCGGGGGCGTCGATGCAAATGGATATTTCGGGGGAAATACATGTCAACAACGTCTCGCCGTGCCGTCATGCGCGGCTGCACTGGACTGGCCATGGCCGCAGTGCTCAGCACCGGTTCGCTGCTGGCAGCCGCGCCCATCGCAGCGGCAGCGCCCAGCGACTACATCGTCCAGGAGCGCACCTCCGGTGTCACGGCGGACGCACTGCCCACCACGCAGATCGATGGCGTCGCCTGGGACCAGGAGATCGTCGGCAACACGGTCTACGCCGGTGGCGAGTTCACCAATGCCCGCCCGGCGGGTGCCGCAGCGGGCGTGAACACGACGCCCCGCAGCAACCTGTTGTCCTACAACCTGACCACCGGTGACCTCAACCAGGGCTTCAAGCAGGACACCAATGGCAGCGTGAACGTGCTCGCGGCCTCCCCGGACGGTTCGCGCCTCTACGTCGGCGGCTCCTTCACCACGGTCGGCGGGCAGAACCGTTACCGCCTGGCGGCCATCAACACCGCCGACGGCAGCCTGGTGCCGGGCTTTGCGCCCACCCTGGATGCCGCGGTCTACTCGTTGGCCGTCACCAATGACGCCGTCTACGTGGGCGGTGGCTTCAGTCGAGCGAACAACCAGGCTCGTCAGCGGTTGGCCGCCTTCGACCCGAAGACCGGTGCGCTGCTGCCGTGGGCCCCCACCGCCAACCGGATCGTGCGCGCCATGACCATGTCGCCCGACAACAGCCGCATCATCGTCGGCGGTCTGTTCAGCTACATCAATGGGTCATATGCCCCGGGCAGCGCGTCGATCGACACGAATGGCACGCTGTACCCGTTCGCCATGAACCGCACGATCACCAATGGCACCGCCAACACCGGCATCTTCAGCCTGCAAAGCGCTGGGAGCGACGTGCTGGGCACCGCCTACAACTATGGCGAGGGCAAGTACGAGGGCATCGTCCGGGCCGACGCGATGACTGGCGGGATCAAGTGGTTGGCAGACTGCCACGGCGACTCCTACGACGCCACGCAGGTGGGTGACGTGGTCTACAGCGTCAGCCACCACCACAACTGCGAGAACATCGGCTCCTTCCCGCAGATCGACGACGTGACCTTCCAGCGCGCCAATGCCTTCACCGCGGAGGCGACCGGCACCGTGCGCACCAACCGCCAGTACGGCTACACCAACTTCGGCGGCAATCCCGCCCCGAGCCAGGTCAACTGGTTCCCGGACCTGGCTGCCGGAAGCTACACGGGCCAGGCCCAGGCGGCCTGGACGGCCGAGGGCAATGACCAGTACCTGGTGCTGGGCGGCGAGTTCCCGAAGGTGAACGGCAAGGCCCAGCAGGGCCTGGTCCGCTTCGCCGTCCCGTCCGTCTCCGGTGCCAAGTCCGGTGCCGTCGTCGGCGGCGCCTACCTCAAGCCCACTGCGACGGTGAGCGGCACCACCGCAACCCTGAAGTGGACCAGCAGCTGGGACTACGACAACAAGAATCTCAGCTACCAGATCTACCGCAGTGACAACCCGACCACGCCGATCGACACCATCAAGGCCGACTCGCTGTGGTGGGACCGGCCGTCGCTCAGCTGGACCGATTCGACGATGGAGGCCGGCAAGAGCTATGACTACTGGCTCTTCGCCGTCGACGCCGACGGGAACCGCGTCCGCAGCGACAATGTCTCCGTGACTGCCGGCCAGCCGGTGGCCTCCGATGCCTACCTCGGTGCCGTGCTCAAGGACCAGCCCAGCCACCTGTGGCGCCTGGGCGAGCCCTCGGGAAGCACCTCTGCCGACGTCGTCGGCAACAACACGCTGCACCTGGGCACCGGCGTCTACCGCAATGACCCGGGCATCCTGAGCGGTGACGCGTCGTCCTGGTTCAGCGGCTACAGCAGCAGCTGGGGCACCACCGCCGGCGCCGAGGCTGCCCCGGCCAGCTACACCTCGGAGGCCTGGGTGAAGACCACGACCACCACCGGTGGCGTGATCCTCAACCAGGGCAGCGCCCAGACCGGACTGTCCTCGATCACCGACCGTGAGGTCTACATGACCAATACCGGACAGATCGCCTACAGCGTCTACAGCAATGGAGCGCGTCGCGCGATCGTCTCGTCCTCTCGGTACAACGACGGGCGCTGGCACCACATCGCCACAACCCTGTCCAGTGAGGGCATGAAGCTCTTCGTCGACGGCAACCTGGTGGCGCGCAACAGCCTCTACACCACGGGCACCACGCGGACCGCCTACTGGCGGGTCGGTGGCGACGCGCAGTACAACCTGGCCTACGCGCCCACCTCGTCGCAGATCCGCGCGACCATCGACGAGGTTGCCATCTACCCGACGGCCCTGACCGCCGACCAGATCCGGATCCACGCGGGCAAGGGCGGCATCTCCGTGCCGAACACCGCCCCGGTGGCGGCCTTCACCTCCACCTGCGCCGATGCCGTCTGCACCTTCGACGCGAGCGCGAGCAAGGATGCCGACGGCAGCATCGCGAAGTACGAGTGGACCTTCGGCGACGGAAGCACTGGCACCGGGCGCACGGCCCAGCACGCCTATGCCGAGGCCGGCACCTACCAGGTCAAGCTGACGGTGACCGACGACAAGGGCACCACCCACAGCATCACCAAGAGCGTCGAGGTGACGGTGCCCGCACCGGTCGTCACTGATCCGGTGACCGACCCCGGAACCGATCCGGTGACCGATCCCGGCACCGATCCGGTGGCCGCCACCCTGGCCAAGGACACCTTCACCGGCACCCGCACCCGGTGGGGCAGCGCGGACCAGGGCGGTTCCTGGACCTACCCGGTGGGTGCGAGCTCCTTCAGCACCGTCGACGGTGCCGGACGGATGACCCTGGGTGCCGGCGCCACGGCCGGGGCCAGCCTGGCCGATGTCAGCGCCCAGGACGTCGTCGTCTCCAGCGACGTGACCATCGACAAGCAGACCACCGGTGGCGGCGTGAATGTCTTCCTGGCGGCCCGTCGCACCACCGCCGGTGAGTACCGCGTCAAGCTGCGCCTGCTGTCGAATGGCTCCGCCAACCTGGCGATCAGCCGCGTGCTGAACGGACAGGAGACGGTGCTTCGTGAGGTCGTCGCTGCCGAGCAGTACACCCCGGGACAGGTGGTCCACCTGCAGCTCGAGGTCAACGGCACCACTGTCTCGGGCAAGGCCTGGGGCGCGAACGAGACCGAGCCCGCCACCCCGACCGTCACGGTCACCGACACCACGGCTGCCCTGCAGACCGCCGGTGCGGTGGGGGTCCTGGGCTATGCCTCGGGCTCGGCGACGAATGCGCCCTTCGCCGTCTCCTTCGACAACTTCACGGCCACGCGTCAGGGCTGAGAGCGTCTGCCCGCAACGAACTTCGATCGCAGCTCCTTGAAGGGCCGCTGCTTGAAGAACAGCTGAAGGGCATGGTTGCCGTTCGCGCCCAGCGTGCACCCCTCGGGGTGGCGCTGGGCGCGAGCGCTCCCAGAAGCTCGGCTACGGTCCCGGGTATTTCCCGGCCACATTGAATTTCCGGCGCATGTGACTGACCGGCACCCGGGTGCCGGCCGTGAGCATTCCGGCGCGACGCACACCCGTCGCCACTCCTGTGAGGACCAGATGAAGAATCGCACGAACCCCCCACTCCCGCGTCGCCTGACGGCCCTGGCCATGGCCACCCTGGTGACCTTCGCGCTTCCCGGCACCCCCGCCTCCGCGGCGGTGAACGGCTACAACGTCGTGCCCCATACCGCCGCAGATGTCACGGCCGACGCCCTTCCGACCACCCAGATCGACGGGATCGCCTGGGACCAGGTGATCGTCGGCAACACCGTCTATGTCGGTGGCGAGTTCGCCAATGCCCGCCCGGCGGGGGCGGCCCCGGGCACGCGGTTGACGCCCCGCTCCAATCTGCTGGCCTACGACGTCACCACCGGCGTGCTGAAGACCACCTTCGCCCCGGTGGTGAACGGCAAGGTCCGCACCGTCGCGGTCTCGCCCGATCGCACGAAGCTCTACATCGGCGGCAACTTCACCAAGGTCAACGGCCAGACCCGCAACCGGGTGGCCGCCTTCAACCTGTCCGACGGCAGTCTGGACACCGGCTTCAAGCCCTCGGTCAATTCCGAGGTCAGCAGCATCGTGGCCACGGACACCACCGTCTACATCGGCGGCGTCTTCTCCGCGGTGAACGGTGTGCCGCGCAGCCGCCTGGCCGCAGCCTCGCGGTCTGGGCGCCTGATGGCCTGGGCCCCCGCGGCGGACCTCTACGTCAACAGCATCGCGCTGACCCCCGACGCCAGCAAGCTGGCGGTCGGCGGCTCCTTCAGTGCCATCAACGGCTCCTTCGCGCCCGGACTCGCCTTCGTCGACTCGGTTTCCGGTGCTCTGCTGCCCTTCGCCGCCAACCAGGTGGTGCAGAACCACGGCCCCAGTTCGGGCATCTACTCGGTGAAGAATGACGGCAAGAACATCCTGGCCACTGGCTGGTGGTACGCGGGTCAGGGCAATTTCGAAGGCATCCTGAGCGCCAGTCCCTCCGACGGGTCGATCCGTTGGATGGCCGACTGCCACGGCGACTCCTACGATGCCACCACTCTGGGCGGTACCACCTACACCGTCAGCCACCACCACTACTGCGGCAACATGGGCTCCTTCGAGGAGCAGAATCCGCGCTACTTCGAGCGGGCCCAGGCCTTCACCGACCGCGCGACCGGAACCACGCTGCACGACAAGCAGGGCTACTTCGACTTCCATGGTCAGCCCTCGCCCAGCCGGGTGGGCTGGGCGCCGGATCTGGACGCCGGCAATGTCTCCGGCTCCTGGCAGGCCGCCTGGACCATCGAGTCCGACGACCGTTATGTGGTGCTCGGTGGTGAGTTCCCGCGCGTGAACGGGCAGGCCCAGCAGGGGCTGGTGCGTTTCGCCGTGCCCGCCCTGGCCCCCAACACGTCGGGGCCCAAGTACACGTGGAACTGGAATCCCACCGCCACCGTGATCGGCACCACGGCCAAGGTCACCTGGCCGTCGAATGTGGACCGCGATGACCTGGAGCTCACCTACCGGCTGTACCGCGACGACCGGCCCGGCACCCCGCTGATGACCCGTACCGGCTCGTCGAGCTGGTTCGACCGGCCGGTGCTGGGGCATCTGGACGGCACCCTGGTGGAGGGTCGGACCTATTCCTACTGGGTGACCGCCACCGATCCCGACGGCAATGTCGCCTCCAGCCAACGTGTCACGGTGACGGCGGGCGACAATGCGATTCCGGCCACGGCCTACAGCCAAATGGTGGAGGCAGATGGCGCCGAGCACTACTGGCGCCTGCTGGAGAACCCGGGGTCGGCCACGTCCATCGATTGGCGTGAGGGCAATGACCTGCGGCTGGGCAGCGGCGTGACGCTGGGCGAGCCGGGTGCCGTCGGTGACGGCAGCGTGGACAGCGCCGCGGCCTTCGACGGCACGGATGCGGGCCGGGGCGTGATGGGCACCGCCGAACTGGCTCCTGACACCTTCTCCGCCGAACTGTGGTTCAACACCACCAGCACCGCGGGTGGCAAGCTGCTCGGCTTCGGCGCCTCGGACACCGGCGACAGCCTGTACCACGACCGCAATCTGTACATGGGCACCGACGGCCGACTGCACTTCGGCGTCTGGGACGGTTCCGCCAAGGTGGTGAGCACGTCCGCCGCCTACAACGACGGCCGTTTCCACCACGTGGTGGCAAGCCTGTCGCCGGCCGGCATGGTGCTCTGGGTGGATGGCCGCGTGGTGGCCGCGGACGCCACCACCACCCGTGGTCAGCAGGACCTGCGCGGCTACTGGCACGTGGGTGGGGACAACCTCTCCGGCTGGCCGAATGCCGGTGCCACCGGAAACTTCCAGGGCGTCATCGACGAGGTGGCCATCTATCCCGCCGCGCTGACCACGGATGCGGTGCGCGCCCACTACACCGCCGCGGGCCGCACCCTGGCACTTCCTGCCCAACCAAGCGATGCCTACGGCAAGGTGGTCATCGCCGACGAGCCGCAATTCCTCTGGCGTCTCGACGAGACCCGCACGCCCACCGTCGTGGACGCCACCACCAACCTGAACAATGGCACCTGGTTCGGCAGTCCGACGCTGCGTGTGCCCAGCCCGGTCACCGGCACGAATGGCACCGGCGTGAGCCTGGACGGATCGGCCGCAGGCATCGCCCAGGACGCCCGCGTCGCCGGCCCCCAGGTCTTCTCCGTCGAGAGCTGGTTCCGCACCAGCAGCACCACCGGGGGCAAGATCATCGGTTTCGGCAACCAGCACAGCGGCCTGTCCACCCAGTACGACCGTCACGTCTGGATGGACCCGAGTGGCCAGGTGCGCTTCGGTGCCTACAACCAGGGCATGCAGAGCGTCTCCAGCAGCCGCCCCTACAACGACGGGCAGTGGCACCACGTCGTCGGCTCGATGGGCCCCAACGGCATGCAGCTCTTCCTGGACGGCGAGCTGGTGGGAAGCAATGGGAACACCCGGGCGGAGGACTTCAGCGGATTCTGGCGCGTGGGCGGTGACTCCTCCTGGAGCGGCTCCCCGTGGTTCACCGGTCAGCTGGACGAGACGGCGGTCTACCACGGCGTGCTCTCTGCGGACCAGGTGCGCGCCCACTACCGCGCTTCCGCAGCGGCCCAGAACCAGAAGCCGGTGGCGGCCTTCACCGTGAGCTGCGAGGGCGACACCTGCACCTTCGATGCCAGCGGCAGCACCGATCCCGATGGCGTCGTCGGCTCCTGGACCTGGGACTTCGGCGACGGGACCAGGGCACAGGGCCGGACTGCCACTCGCACCTTCACTGCGCAGCAGCCCCAGCAGGTCACCTTGACCGTGACGGACGACCAGCAGGCCACTGCCAGCACCACGCAGACCGTCGACGTCGCCGTGCAGAACAAGGCCCCGGTGGCTGACATCGCCGCCACCTGCGACGGTCTGACCTGCACCTTCGACTCCGCTGGATCGACTGACGCCGACGGCACGATCGTCAGCACCACCTGGGACTTCGGCGACGGTGCCACCAGCACCGCCGCGGCCCCCGAGCACACCTATGCCGCTGCCGGCAGCCACACCGTGACGTTGACGGTCGTCGATGATCGCGGGGCATCGGCCCGAACCACCCAGGTGGTGACCGTCGACGCCCAGAATGCGATGCCCACCGCGGCCTTCACCAGCACGGTGCAGGACCTGCAGGTGCGTTTCGACGCGAGCACCTCGACGGACTCCGACGGCACGATTGCCCGCCACGAGTGGGACTTCGGAGACGGAACGAGGGGCACCGGGGCGGCCGCGACCCACACCTACACCGAGGCAGGCACCTATGCCGTCGTCCTCACCGTGACCGACGACAAGGGCGCTCGCGCCACCCGGACCGAGCAGGTCACCGTTGCCGCCGCCACCAACCAGCCCCCGAAGGCCGCCTTCGAGGCTGTGGTGACCGATCGGCAGGTGGCACTCGACGCCTCCACCTCGAACGATCCGGACGGCCGCATCGTCAGCCACCAGTGGAATTTCGGCGACGGGACCACGGGCACCGGTGCCATCACGACGCACGACTATGGTGCTGCCGGCAGCTACACGGTGACGCTGACGGTGACCGATGACAAGGGTGAGACCAGCACGAGCAGTCGCGCCGTGCTCGTGGCGGACAAGCCCAACCAGGCCCCGACGGCTGCCTTCACGCACACCGTGGACCAGTTGACGGCCCAGGTCGACGCGAGCACCTCCACTGATCCGGACGGCAGCATCGCGACCTACGCCTGGGACTTCGGCGACGGTCAGACGGCCACCGGCCGCAGCGTGCAGCACGTCTACGCACAGGTGGGCGAGCACACCGTGACCCTCACCGTCACCGACGATGCGGGGGCCAAGGCCACCAGCACCGCCACCGTCACCACCACGGCCCAGGCGGCTGCCGGCCTGCCCGTGGCGCAGGATGCCTTCGGCCAGGTGGAGACCCGCTGGGGCACCGCCGACGTCGGAGGAGCCTGGAGCTACCCGATTGCGCCCACCCTGTTCCGCACCGACGGACAGACCGGCCTGGTCCAGGTTCCGGCCGGAGGCACCGCCCGCGCCGTGCTGACCGACGCACAGGTGCTGGACAGCACGCTGGAGGCCACGCTCGCCGTGGACCGTCGCACCACCGGATCCGGCCTCTACAGCCAGCTGGTCTCCCGCCACGGAGCCGACGGCCACTACGGCCTGGGCGTGCGCTGGTTGCCCACCGGCCAGGTGAACCTGATCCTGTACCGCACCGTCAACGGCAGTGCCGTCGCCCTGAAGGAGACGGCCGTCAGCGGTCTGACCTATGAGGCGGGGACCCAGCTGCGAGTGCGTTTCGACGTGCGCGGGCAGGGCACCAGTCACCTGTCTGGCATGATCTGGGCCAAGGGCCAGAGCGCGCCCGCCGAGCCCCAGATCTCTCTCGTCGACAGCACTCCGGCGCTGCAGCGGGCAGGCGCACCGGGCATCAACACCTACCTTTCGGGGTCCGCCACGAACGGGCCCGTCACCCTGAGCATGGACGACCTCGTCGTCACGAAGGACTGAAGATGAACAACACCACCCAGCGGACACCGCTGCGCGGCATCGCGATTGGCCTGGGCCTTTCCCTGGCCCTGGGCGGACTCGCGGGCTGCAGCCAGGACTCCCCGGGAACCGACGCATCCCCGTCGGCCAGCCCGGTGGCGAGCCAGGAGGCCAGCACGCGAGCCAGTGCGACCGCATCGGCCGCCACTCCGGACCCGTCTGCCGCCAGCACGGACCCGTCTGCCGCCAGTACGGACCCGTCTGCCGGGGAATCGGCCCGGCCGTCCAGCAAGCCCAGCCCGGTGGCCACCACCCCGGTGCCGGCGCCGAGCGCGGCCAGCACGGCTCCGGCGGCCACGGCCAAGGCCCCGGTGGCCCTGGACCGTCCGGTGGAGCTGGCCCCCAAGGTGGATGTGCGGATCACCGGCGTCAAGGCGATCACGGCGGAGGCGAAGCTGCCGGGTGACGTCAGCGGGCCAGCGGTGCAGTTCGACGTCGTGGTGGACAACCAGTCCGACGCGCCGGTCAGCACAGCCAATGCGGTGGTCAACGTCCTCGGTTCGGACAAGTCGCCGGCTGTGATGGTCTTCAGCCCGCCGAGTGATCCGCTGGAGGCCTCGGTGGCAGCCGGCGCCAAGGCCACCGGCACCTATGTCTTCCGGCTGCCTGCGGCCAAGCGAAATCCCGTCACCATCGAGGTCAGCGTGGATCCCGCCCTGCCCGTTGCCAACTTCACCGGGGCGGTGAAGTGAGCGAACGTCTGGTGGTGGCCATGTGCACCTATCGGCGTCCCGAGGACCTCGCGGAGGCGCTTCCGCTGCTGGTGCAGCAGTGCGAGCAGTTGGAGGCCGACGCGTCGTTGGGGATGACGGCACGGGTGCAGGTGGTGGACAACGATCCCGATGCCAGCGCCCGGCCGGTCATCGACGAGCTGGGGCTGGACCGGGTGACCCTGGCCCACGAGCCCGTGCCCGGCATCTCGGCGGCACGCTCGCGCTGCCTCGCCGAGGCTGCAGACGATGACTGGCTGGTCTTCATCGATGACGACGAACGCCCGGTTGACGGTTGGCTGCAGGCGCTGGTCTCCACCGCCCGCCGTTCTGGTGCGACGGGCGTCGCCGGGCCGGTCCGTTCGATCCTGCCGCCCGGTACCGACGAGTGGATCGTCCAGGGGGGCTTCTTCGACCGTCGGCACCGTTGGGGACTGGAATCCGGCGCCCCGATCACCGAGGCCGCCACCAACAATCTCCTGGTGGACATGAACTTCGTGCGCGAGCACGGCCTGGACTTTGCCCGCCACCTGGGTCTCACCGGGGGAGAGGACTCCCTGTTCACCCGGGCGCTGGCCGCGAACGGCGGGCGTCTCATGTGGTGCGCCGAGGCGACGGTGGAGGAACCCGTCCCGGCCAACCGCGCCACTCGTCGCTGGGTACTGCAACGGGCACTGAGCTATGGCAATGCCGCGGCGCTGGTGCAGCTCACCGAGGGCAGCTCGGTGCGGGTGCGGCTCTCTCTGGTGGGCCGCGGCGGGGCCCGGCTCGTGGGTGGTCTCGGGCGAGCACTGGTCGCCACCGGGCGTCGGGACGTCTTTGGCCAGGCGCAGGGGCTGCGCACCGCCATGCGGGGCGTTGGCATGGCCCTGGGTGGATGTGGTCTGGCGTGGAGCGAGTATGCCCGCGAGGGGAGCCATCTGGTGCGGGTTCCGGCCCCTGGAGCAGCCTGACGGAGCGCTGAGAACCCCCTGTGCACAGGGGGTTCTGGGCGGACGGCGAAGGCATACTGGATCCTTGGCACCCTCGGGGTCGGACGCCTGTCCGAGACGGGACGGTGGTCGGTCCCCGAGTGTGAGGACGGGCAGCAGGACGGTCTGGGTGCCTCGTCACCAGGAGGTTCCATGGATCTGCGCAGCTATGTCGCGATCATCCGAAAGTACTTGCCCTTCATCCTGATCTGCGGGTTGATCGGTCTGCTGGCCGGCTTCGCGTCCTACAAGACGACGCCGAAGCAGTACGCCGCAGATGTGCAGTTCTACGTCGGCACGCCGGTGCCCGATGGTGGAAGTGCCCAGGCGGGAGGTCAGTTCGCGACGGGCCGCATGACCTCCTATGTCGAGCTGCTGGGCAGCCAGGAGCTCGGTGACCGTGTCGTCAAGGCAACGGGTGTCCAGCTGACGTCAGACCAGGTGGCCAAGCGGATCAAGGCGGAGAACACCGTCGACTCGGTGCTGGTCACCGCCGTCGTCACCGACACCGACCCCACGCGCGCCTTCACGATCGCCAAGGGGATCGCCAAGGTCTTCGGCCCGATGGTGGACCAGCTCGACAATTCGGGCCGCAAGGTGCCGATCGTCCAGATCAGCACCGTCTCCGCACCGCAGCTGCACGCCGCACCGGTGGCGCCCAAGCCCCGGATGAGCTTGCTGCTGGGCCTGGGCGCGGGCCTGGCGCTGGCACTGGCCATCGCGTTGCTCCGTGAGCTGCTGGACAACTCGGTGCGCTCCGCCGACGCGGCGCGAGACCTGGCCGGTGCCCCCGTGATCGGTGAGATCCCCGACGACTCGTCGGCCCGAGTCGCACCCCTGCTGCGGGGAGTGGACAATGACAGCGCCCGCGCCGAGGCGCACCGCAAGCTGCGCACCAGCCTGGCCTTCCTGGGGGCGACGGATCGCACCCAGGTGGTGCTCTTCACCGCGCCGGAGGACGGCGACGGAGCCTCCACCGTGGCCGCCAACACCGCAATCAGCTTTGCCGAGACGGGCGAACGAGTGTGCTTCGTGGAGGCTGACCTGCGCCACCCGAGCGCCCGCGAGGCCTTCGACACCGGCCTGGGCGGCAAGGGGCTGTCCAATGTGCTGGCCGGCGAGGCCACCCTGGACTCCGTCATCACCCACTGGCGTGGCGAGCCGAGCATCGACCTGGTCACCGCCGGTGAGCTTCCGCCCAATCCGGCTGCCCTGCTGGGCGCCGAGCGCTTCGCGAGCACCATCGAGGAGCTGCGTGGCCGCTATGACCGCGTCATCCTGGACTCCCCGGCCCTGCTTCCCTTCGCCGACGCGGCCGTGGTGGCCGGCATCAGCGATGGCGTCGTGCTCGTGATGCGCGACGGCAGCACCACCGCCGGAGAGCTCGAGTCCGCGCGTTCCGCACTGGACGCGGTCCGCGCGCGGGTGCTGGGCGTCGTGATGAACCGCACCGGTGCTGGGTCCGTCCTCGGCAAGGTGTTCGGCAAGTCCAACTGACATGGCGACGTCGTCTTCTGGCATCGCCCGTTCCGCGGGCGCACCGAGCCGGATCAGGATCGAGCGGGATGACCGCTGGCTGCTGGGGGAGGGCCTGCTGGCCGGCCTGGCGGTGCTGATGGTGGCCGCGCGCATCCCGATCGGTGGCAATCTGGTGCTCGCCGATCCGCTGGGCTGGGTGCTGCTGCCCCTGTGGTTGCCGGCGCTGCGCCGCTACAAGGGCGCCAGCAGCATTGCAGCACTGGGGGTGCTGGCCTGCGCTGCCTCCTGGGTGCTGACCCGGCAGGCCGCCGTGGACCATCACGTGAGCATGCAGCTGAACAGCACCACCATCAAGACCCTGCTCTCCATGGTCACCAGCCTGGGCCTGATGCTGTGGGCCAGGGACCGGTTGCCGCAGCGTTGGCTGCTGGCGCTGTTCGCGGTCGGTTTGTTCATCGCGGGCCCCACCAACAAGGACCTCTTCGCGGAGAACCCGTGGAAGTTCGGCTACTCCATCCCGATGACGATCCTCGTCGTGGGCCTGGTGGCCGCCGAGAACCGCACCCGGGCCACCGTGGGACTGCTCGCCTTCTTCGGGTTGGTCTGCACCATCACCGACGCGCGGTCCAATTTCGCCGTCCTGCTGCTCACCGTCGTCCTGATCCTGTGGCGACGGCCCACGCAGGAGCCACGCCGACGCCGCTCCGTCGCCGGCACCCTGGCCGTTCTGGGGGCCATCGCGGTGGCCGCCTACTATGCCGTCCAGGCCGCCATCCTGGAGGGAGCGCTGGGTGAGGCCACCCGAGCCCGCTCGGAGGAGCAACTGCGCATCTCCGGCTCGCTGCTGTTGGGCGGCCGTCCGGAGCTCGGTGCCTCCACCGCGCTCGTCTCCCACCGGCCCTGGGGTTTTGGCGGGGGCACCAATCTCAACACCCAGGACCTGCTGGTGGCCAAGAACGGCATGGTGGGGCTCAACTACGACCCCGACAATGGCTACGTGGAACGCTTCATGTTCGGCCGGGGCATCGAGCTGCACTCGATCACCTTTGACCTGTGGGCCTGGTGTGGGGTCATCGGCCTGCTGCTGGCGTTGGTCATCACGGTGCAGATCCTGGTCTCGCTCGGCCACGCTCTGAACACCGCCCCGGTGGCCTCGGCGATCGTGGTCTATGCCGCGCTGATGACGCTGTGGAATCTGGCCTTCAGCCCGTGGATCGCCTCGGTGCCGATCATGGTCCTGGCCCTGGGCCTTGGCCTGGTGGATCGCACCGAGGACCGTCCCTCGTCAGCGCTGCGGCGCGCCTACGACCCCTACGCCGGGGCCTGAGGCGGCCGCCCCGTCAGGCAGGCACGAAAGCCCCGGTCCGGCGGC
Source organism: Luteococcus sp. Sow4_B9 (assembly GCF_052116585.1). Taxonomy (NCBI): domain Bacteria; kingdom Bacillati; phylum Actinomycetota; class Actinomycetes; order Propionibacteriales; family Propionibacteriaceae; genus Luteococcus; species Luteococcus sp. Sow4_B9. Next base: position 44,282 of record NZ_JBQKKT010000008.1, read on the forward strand.
GGCTTCCCGCTGCCGTCAGGCCGTGGCAGCGGACAGGCGGCGCTCGGTGATGTCTCGTCGGATGTAACCGACATTCGTGGCCACCTGGCACAGGTAGACGCCGATGGCGGCGCCCAGGATGGGGCCACCGGCGCCGATGCGGCCCGTGAGCCAGAAGCTCAGTGCCAGGCTGATCGGCACCATGATGATGATGGGCAGGACCTGGAACTTCAGGCCTCGCTCGTCGGTCATGTACATGCCCAGCGGGTAGTTGGTGGCCTGGCTCATCACGTACAGCACGAAACCGCCGATCAGCCACCCGTCGAGCACGATGGTGCCATTGGACAGCCAGCGGGAGATGAACGGGATCAGGGCGGCCATCACCAACCCGCCGGCAAGACCGATGCCGGTGAAGGCGCCGGTCATCCTCCACGGCGTCACGATCCGGCCCTCATTGCGCGCCTTGGCATACATGGGCCACAGGCTGACACCGGCTGCGGTGATGGTCTGCACCACCATCTGGAAGAACTGGCTGGCCATGTTGTACTGCGCCAGGGCATCCTCGCCGGACATGTGGCTGAGGATCACGCGGTGGCTCTGCAGCGCCAGCGGCAGGGCCAGCATCTGGGCCAGCTGCGGCCAGGCAAGGCCCATGATCGCGGCATTGGGCACGGCCCTGGTGCGTGGCACGTCGCCGATGATCCGACGCATCGCGGGGCCCAGCTGCCGCCAGGCCAGGATCATGCAGATGAAGGCGGCCAGGGAATTGGCCACATAGGTCAGCACCGCGATGGCATTGCCGGCCGGCAGATGGGTCAGGGCCAGGAAACTGATGCTGGCCAGCATGAAGGGCGCGACGACGATCTGGCTGAGCACCTGCGCCTGGGGGCGCCCCAGCGCGATCACCATGCGCGGGAAGATCGTCATGGGCAGCGTGAGGGCGAAGACGAACAGGCACCAGAAGGTGGTCATGTTGCCACCGGGCATCAGACCGTCGCCCAGCAGCACCGGCCACTTCCCGAACAGCGTGGGCAACAGCCCCAGCAGGATGATGATGGCCGACGAGACCAGCAGATAGCGCAGCGCGGTGGTCAGGGTGCGATTCATCCGCGGGTCATCGCTGGGGTCATCGGACTCGCTGACCGCATTCATCACGACGGCGGCCATGCCCAGGCTGGCGAAGGGCAACAGCGACGGCAGGCTCGCCAACAACCCGTACTGGGCATAGGCCGCCTTGCCGAAGTGACTGATGATGAGCTTGGTGTTCACCATGCCCAGGACGCCGCCGACGCCCATCACGAGCACCTTGAGACCAGCCGTGGAGCCGATCGTCATCCAGATGCTGCGGCTCCTGGCCGGTGCCGATGTGTTCTTGCTGGACATGGTCCTACCCCCGTCTGACCTGATGGTCGGGCCATGCTGCTGGCGCCGCTGCCCGCAGGGCACGGACCTGGTGGACGAGAAGATCCACGATCCCGGCGGGCTCGGCCCGATGGACGAGCCTACTCCCACACCCCCTGGACCGAGCTGTCGCGGTGCCGGCCGGGCAGGCACTTTCAGCGCACCTTCACGAAACCAGACCGTCACGTGGGGCGGGTACCCTTCGGGCCGTGACGGATCAGACGCAGCCCACCGAGACCGGCCGACGCAGGACACCTCCCGAGCACATCCTGGCCCGGGTGGTCTCGACCATCTTCGTGCTGGCCGTTGCCTTTCTGGTCGTCTTCGCCTGGAAGGTGGTCTACCGCCCGCACTACGACCCCTACCCGGAGGAGCCCGTCGACGCACTGTTCGTCCTGGGGCCGCTGGAACCGTGGCGGATGGAGCAGGCCGAACAGCTGATGCGCGACGGGCGTGCCCGCAACCTCGTGCTGTCCACACCGAACATGCCGTGGGATGCGATGTACTGCGACCGCGAGCACGACTGGCCCTCGTACTGCTTCCCGCCGGACCCCTCCACCACTCGTGGCGAGGCGATCGGCCTGAAGAGGCTGGCCGACGAGCATGACTGGAGCTCCTTCGCCGTGCTCACCATCGAGTTCCACGCCGCACGGTCACGCTTCATCATCGAGCGGTGCATGGGGCAGGACATCCCGGTGGTGGGTCGCCTGCAATGGGTCCCGTCGGAGCTGAAGCTCTACCACGTCGCCTACCAGCTGGGTGGCTATGCCAAGGAGATCTGGCTCGGTCGCTGCGAGGTCTGAATCAGCTGGCCCGCCCCGCGGCCAGCCCCCTCGTCGTCAGCTGGCCCGCTCCGCGGCCAGCCCCCTCGTCGTCAGCTGGCCCGCTCCGCGGCCAGCCAGGCAGCTCCGATGATGCCCGCCTTGTTCTTGAGCTCGGCAGGCACGATGGGGGTCTCCAGCTCCAGCAGCGGCAGGAACTTCTCGTGCTTCTTGCTGACCCCGCCACCGACGACGAAGAGATCGGGCCAGAAGAGCATCTGCATGGTCTCGTAGTAGCGCTGCAGCCGTACCGCCCAGGCCTTCCAGGACAGATCCTCGTTCTCCTTGACGCTCATCGCTGCCCGAGTCTCTGCGTCATGCCCGTCCACCTCGATGTGGCCCAGCTCGGTATTGGGCAGCAGCACGCCATCGTTGATGATGGCGGTGCCGATCCCGGTTCCCAGAGTGGTGAGGATGACCACGCCCTCGGTGCCCCTGGCTGCGCCGAACTGGACCTCTGCCAGCCCCGCGGCGTCGGCATCGTTGACGATCGTGACGGCGCGTCCCAAGCGGTCGGAGAAGAAGCTCTCGGCCTCGAGCCCCTCCCAGTCCTCGTGCAGGTTCGCCATCATCGGGATTCGGCCGTGGCGCACCGGAGCCGGCACGGTGATCCCGATCGGGGAGTCCGGGGCCAGCTGGTCGGCAAAGTGGTCCACCACGCGGGCCACCACCTCGGCGACATTGGCCGGGGTGGAGTGCGCCGGCGTCTCGATCCGGTGCCGGTCAGCGGCGAAGTCGCCCGCGGAGAGGTCCACCGGCGCGCCCTTGACGCCCGATCCACCGATGTCGATGCCCAGCACTGTGCTCATTGGTCCAGCGTAGGGGCATGCCCGCTTCCCACGAAAGCCGGTACTGCTGTGGCAGAGCACGGCGACGGCCGCCGCCCGTTGCGGGCGGCGGCCGTCCTCCAGTGGGGGATGGCGACTGGATCGTCACTGGTCATGGGGGCCGGATGCCGGTTCGGACCGCTTGCTCCTGGCCGGCAGCCCGGTGGTGTCAGCCCTGCTGCACGGCCACTTCGACGACCTCGACCGGCGTGCTGGCCGTGGCGAAGGCTGCGTCCACCTCGTCGATCGTGGCCGGGGTGGGCCGGTTCTTCTCATCGAGCACGTACTCCACGGAGGGAGTGCGGATCGGTTCGGTGGGCGAGACCGCCTTCAGGCTGTAGCCCAGGTTGTACAGCTCCTCGAAGTAGCGCTTGCTCTGCAGGCTCATCAGGGACTGCACCAGCAGGACGAAGAAGAGCACCGACGAGGCGACGGCCACTCCGTGCCAACCCAGGTGCCCGGTCAGGGTGAGGACGAAGCCGACCAGTCCGAAGAGCAGCGCCGGGATGAGTGGCACCCAGAAGGGGCGCCACAGGTATCCATTGATCAGCTGACGGTAGGTGGTCATCCGGCTCGTCGTGCTGGTGAGCGCGGACCGGCTGACCCGCTGTTCCAGGCCTGCCCAGCTCAATGTCGCCGGGATCTCGACGATCCGCGCACGCAGGATCTGCGCCTTGTAGATGATCTCCACCATGATGTCCGGGCCCTCGGCCTTGAGTGACATCGAACGGATGAAGGGGCCGTCGTAGGCACGCACCATGCCCGTGAGGGTCTTGATGTCGTGGTACGAGGTGAAGTTCAGGAACTTGTTGGCGGCCTGGCTGCGCATCGCGAGCGGCCTCGGTACGCGGACCGAAGCGCCGCCCTCCATGTACGGCGAGGCGATCACGATGTGCGGATGGGTCTCGGCCCAGGTGTCGATCAGACGGCTGATGTCGTCGATCGAGTAGCTCAGGTCGCAGTCCACGGCCAGCACTACGTCACCGCGGCTGGCCTGGATGCCCGTGCGCATGCCCGCGCCCAGACCGGCATTGCGCCGGTGCGAGAGGATGCGCACCGGCGTGGTGATCGTGGCGGCGATACGGGTGGCCTCTCCCAGGGTGTCATCATCGGAACCGTCGTTCACGACGATGATCTCCCACTGGAAGTGGTCCTTCTGTTGGGCGAGTTGGTCGAGGGCCTGCAGGGTCTTGCCCACAGTGCCCTCCTCACGGAAGCAGGGCAGCACGAAAGTGCCCGTCGGACGGGCCAGCTGCGCGCCAGTGCCTTGCACTGTCGTCATGACGAAATCCCCCAGAGTTTCGACGAGCCCCCCCGGACTCTTGCCCCACAAACCCTAGCCATCCCATGGGGCCAGCGGGGCCTTGTGGTGGCGACTGGAACGTTCAATGTTGGTCGGGTGATCAGCTGATCGTCAGACTTCGGCGTCAGCGTGTCGCGCCGTGAAAGTCACCAGATCGTCCAGGAAGTAGGGCACTGGAACCCGGGCTGTGACGGCACGCAGGGCCTGATGCGGAATGCTGCGCCGCCCACCGCGTTCCACGCTCTGCCCGACGACGGTGCTCAGGCTCACCACCTTGGGGGTGGCACGCCAGCTGGTCAGCACCAGTCCGGCCTCGGCGAGCGCCTTCTCCACGGCTGGTCGGGTGAGCAGCCACAGGACGGAAGGCGGGCTGAGCTGCTGCCAGTGGTTGCCGGAGGCCTTGGCCGTCACGGAACTGGCATCCCAGGTCTCGCACACCAGTGAGCCACCCGGGCGCAAGAGGTGGGCGGCCTGGGCGAGCGCGTCCAGCGGGTCGGGCATGTGTTCGAGCGACTGGAAGAAGGTGATGGCGTCGACGGGCTCCGGCACCTCCGCCAAGCTGGGCACCACGGGCAAACCTCGGCGGCTGCAGGCCGCGGCGGCCCAGGATGAGGGTTCGACGCCGATTCCGCGCCAGCCCGCGAGCCGGGCTTCGTCCAGCAGGAAGCCAGTGGCGGCACCCACATCGCACAGCACTCGGTCCTCGGGCCACCCCTGGGGGCCGGCGGTGGCCTCCAGGCGGGCAAGCCGAGCGCGGGCCGTGCGGCGGTGCCACGGTTCGTCGGCCTCGTAGTCCGGGTAGCCGGCCTTGGCGCCGCCGTCGATGAAGTAGTCGGCGTCGTAGAAGGTCTCCGGCTCCGGAGGCATGGGGTCCAGCCGGCCGGCGCGGCAGCGGCGGCACACCAGGTAGGAGTGGTTCGGGTGGGCCGCTGGGCTGACCCGGCGGGCAGTGTCATTGGAGCAGAATGGGCAGACGGACATCGTGCTTCCTCACTGTCGTTGACGACGTGCTGGGAGGCGGGGGATGGTCCGGGGTGGGATCACTGGTGGGCAAACAGATGCCGGTGGCGGGTGGTCGCCGCGGAATGCCCAAGGCCAGTCGATCCTCGATCCGAGGCGTGCCCAAGTACCCGGTTCAGGTGACTTCCGGCTCGGGCACGGCACTGCGTACCATCTGCGCGGTGGCCAGCAGGGCCAGCGCGAGGCCCACCAGGGCGAAGCCGGCATAGCCGGGGCGCGGCAGCTCGTTCATCAGCCAGAGGCCCACCGCTCCCGGCAGCAGCGTCTCCAGCACGTACATCGGCCCCAGGACCTGGGTGGCCCCGTGTCGGGCGAGCCCGCGAGTCATGTGGATCTGGCCCAGGACGATTCCGACGCCGGTCAGGATCCCAGTGATCCAACTGGTCAGTGGCAGGTGCCAGAAGATCCAGAGCGGATGGGCAGGGTCCCCCATCAGCAGTCGGGCGCCGATGGCTCCGAAGGAGAAGCACATGCCTGCCAGCAGGCCTGATCCGAGTGGCCTCACGGGCAGGGCCAGACCCAGGAGTCCCAGCACGGCCAGACCCGTCATCAGCCACAGGTGGGTGGCGCTGGTTGCCACCGAGTGTCCCGGCAGGGTGGCGCTGGCCAGCAGACCAAGCCCCACGAGCAGGGCCGCCAGGGCGGTCCAGTCGCGGGCATGCATCCGGCGCACGCCACTGAGGTGTTGCAGCAGTGCCGTGATGGCCAGCCCCAGGGTTGCCGTGCTCTGGACGATCAGCAGGGGCAGGCTGTGGCGGGCGGCCAGCGTCGCGAGGAAGCCCACGGCCTGGAGGAAGGTGCCCGTCCACCATTCGGCGGAACGCAGGGCACCTCCCTCAGCACGTGATCCGCTGTGCAGTTGGGCCCCGGCGAAGCCGTAGGCCAGGACGCCGAGCAGCAGCGCGGCGATGCTGAGCAGGATCATGCGTGCCCGTGCATGGGCCAGCGTCGGTTGATCTCCTCGACGATCCTCGCGCTCACCTCGTCCGTGCGGTACGGGAAGTCGCGGTGTGCGAGCTGCTCGCGCCAGCCGGCGGAGGCATCCCAGGCCTGCACCATGGTGGTGACCGGGTCGTCGTCGCCGAGCAGGCGGCACCAGCCGTCCAACAGTTCGGGACGTTCGGTGGAGTCACGCACCACCAGCAGCGGGCGACGGAAGAGGCAGGCCTCTTCCTGCACGCCGCCGGAATCGCTGATGATCAGACCTGCGGTCTCCTCCAGTGCCATGAACTCGCGCGGCGGCAGGGGCTCGATCACCTGGATGCTGCCCAGCTCCTCCTCGATGCCCCAGTTCGCGATGTTCTTGCGGGTGTGGGGGTGCAGTGGGAGCAGTACCGTGGTGCGCTCGGCCACGGCGGCCAGCCCCTTGAGCAGTCGGGTGAGCTTCTCCCGGTCGTCGACGGTGCCGGCACGGTGGATGGTGGACAGGACGAAGCCGTCGGTCTCGACCCCGTACTTGCGCAGGATCAGCGCACGCTCCTCATCGTCGACGCGCAGCACGGCCAGCGCATCGGCCAGCGTGTTGCCGGTGAGGGCAATCCGCTCGTCCTCGACGCCCTCGGAGCGAAGCTGCGCGGCATTCGCCTCCACCGGGGCACAGCACAGTTCCGCCACCTGGTCGACGAGGATGCGGTTGATCTCCTCCGGCATGATGCGGTCATGGCTGCGAAGTCCGGCCTCGACGTGCACCACGGGGATGCCGAGCATGTTGGCGGCCAGGGCGCCGGCCAGCGTGGAGTTGGTGTCGCCCTGCACGACGACGGCGCGGGCCGGATGCTGCACCAGGTAGCGGGTCAGCTCCTGGGTGGCCAGGCCTACCTGCTCGCCGCGGGTGCGGCCGCCAATCGCGATGTGGTCCGTGACCCGCACACCCGCCAGGTCATTGAGCACCCGGCCCCACATGTTCTCGTCGTAGTGCTGGCCCGTGTGGATCACGGCGCCGTCGTCGCCGAGCGCTCGGATGATGCCGGCCAGCTTGATGGCCTCCGGGCGGGTGCCCAGGACCACCAGCACCTTCTCGCTGATGTGGTTCACTTGCCGTCCACCTCGCGGCCGCGGGTCAGCAGGTCGATGCTGCGTTCCTGCACCGGGATGCCCTTGATGCTTTCCGCGTGCTCGGCCAGGTTGACCAGGCGGTACTGCTTGCCGAAGGCCTCCATGATGAAGTCCAGCATCTCCATCTTCTTGCCGAGCGGCATGTTCATGCCGGGGAAGAATTCCAGGCCGGGCGCATCCTTGCCGTCCAGGAGGTCCAGGGGGTGCAGCAGGAGCGAGGGCTGGGTGCCGGTTGCCTTGCAGAAGGCCAGCGCGGCCTTGATGTAGGCCTTGGCGACAGGCATGGAGTAGCCCGAGAGATAGATGACGTAGGAGGCGTGGATCGGCACGCGAGCCATCGGGAAGACGGTCACCGGGACCTCGGTGAGCTGCACGGCCGGCGATGTCTTGCCGTCCACCTCGCAGCACGGGGCCTTCCAGGTGAAGGGCTTGTTGGGCAGCCCGGCATCCCACAGGGAGCCGAACAGGGCCTTGCGGTCCTCGCGCTCGCTCTTGGACAGGTCCTTGTTGGTGCGCAGGTAGTACTGGCGGGCCAGCGGGCCGATCCAGGTGGCCAGCACCGAGCAGTCGTAGTCGTAGTCGAGCTCGACGAGGGCGCGCATCAGATCGGGGCTCATCGCGAAGCCGGGCGCGCGGAAGCCACGGGGCTTCGGGGCGCCCGCCGCCTGCAGGGCATCCTCGGTGCGCTTGAGCTCGTCGCGGAGCTGCTGCGGCGAGTAGAGGTGCAACCAGGGCTCGTGCTCGTAGGAGTGGCTGCCGATCTCGCAGCCGTATTCCGTGAGGGCCTGGACGAAGTCCGGGCCGTCTGCTGCCGCCGCGTCGGCGCCCACGACGAAGACCGACGGCTTCACCTGGTGCTTGCTGAAGCTCTCGATCATGCGCTCGGTCAGGATCGGCAGATAGCTGGGCCGTTCCACCCAGTCGGCATCGCCATGGGTGCGCTTGTAGCTCCAGAAGTTGTCCGCGTCGAGTCCGACGCTTGCCAGCGGCTTGTTCGCGGCAGTGGTCATGAAAATCCCCTTCCCCCTGTATCGGCACTCAGCCTATGCACCGGTGGGGTCCGGGAAGGACTCGGCCCCGGCGCGGGCAGCGACACGCCGGGTGGGGGACAGGCAATCCTCAGGCTTCGGCCTCGACGTGCGCCCAGGCAGCTGCTCGGCGGCGCTGCAGCTCTGCTAGACCTCGCCGCAGCCAGTGACGTCCGACCACAGCGCTCGCGCGGATCCATTCAGCCGCCAGGTAGCGGGGCCCCACCCAGGGCAGGTACGTGCGTGAGGTGGAGATGAAGGAGGTCAGGCCCCTGAATGGATCCATCAGGCCACGGTTGATGGCGGTCGTCGAGAAGACGCCCACGGTCCTTCCGCCCGGCACCAGCTCGTAGCTGCGTTCGCGGCCCTCCAGGACGTCGAGCCAGCCCCCGACGAAGTCGACACCGGTCTGTCGGAGGGCGACGAAGGAACCCCAGGGGCGCAGGTTCACGTCGACGACCACCAGTCCATCGGGCGTCCGCATCAGGTCCATGTTCATGGTTCCGGGGCCACCGATGGCGGCGACCACCTGCCGTCCCACCTGCAGGACGGTGGGTTCGTCCAGCGTCTCCAGCGCGTCCAGGGGGGCCGAGCTCGCCCAGTTCTGCCAGGTCGCCGGCGCTGCGGGTGCCCGCATAGGCCCCCTCCTGGACGATGCCGCCTTCGGCGTCAAAAGTGGCGACGTAGCACAGGCTCTCGCCGCCCGGGCAGAACTCCTCGGCGTAACTTCCGCCGTCCTTGTCGAACTCCGCCAGCGCCTGGGCTGCTTCGGCCACCGATTCGCAGATGCGCACCGAGACACCGCCATTGGCGATGCGGCCCTTGACCACGAGGGGCAGTCCCAGTTCTGCGACGGCCTCCTGGGCCGTGCCCTCGACCATCCGCGGCACCCGCACTCCTGCCGCGTGCAGCGTCCGCATGGCGACGAGCTTGTCCATCCACTTGCGGCGGTTGTCGAGCACCCGGCGCAGGGTTGGGTGGATCGGCAGGGGGTCGATCGCCTCCAGCACGTCGGGGAGGACGAATTCGGAGGCCCACACGTCGAGCAGGCGTTCGGGCGCTGCCGTGAGGAGGACTGCCCGCAATTGCTGTGGGTTCGCCGCGGTGGTCGTCGGCGTGAGGATCCGGGTACGAAGCCGGCGCACCAGTGAGTACGGATAGCCCACCCACAGGGTCCGCACATCTCGCCGACGCAGGCTCCCGCAGCCCTGTTCGAAGGCCACCAGGCCCGCTCCCACCATCACGGCCAGATCTCGTTCCCTGAGCCCAGGATTCCCTTGCATGGATGCATTCCCCCGATCGATCAAGCGACCGATGATTGCTAACCGTGCTAATTCACGGCAACTGTGGCAAGAGTGGCAATGTCACCCGAACGGGAGACAATCCTGTCCTTTCATTCAGTTGATGAGTCTGCTCTCACTTCGGCCAGGGCCCGGTCCACCAACTCCAGCGAGGACTCGACATTCAGGGTGCCCGTGGTGTTCTGGGCAGTACCCACCACGTGCACGCCCGGAATGGAGGTCGTGAAGCCCAACGGGTCATCGGCACCGGGCAGGGGAAGCGGGACAACATGTCGTGCTCGGTTGATGCTGCTGGCCAGCACCTGGAAGGTCTGCTGCGGGAAACACTGCTGCAGGCCGGAGAGCAGGCGTTCGCGCAGCTGGTCGTCACTCTCGTCGAACCACTCGTCGTCGCTGGCGCAGTAGTGCGGCAGATAGACCAGCTTGCCGCCGCCATGGGCATCCGGCGCCATCAGAGCGTGCATGCCGATCACGCCGGTCAGGCCAACGTCATCGATCAGGTACGTGATGTAGGAGTCATTCGGGGCATGGTCCAGCACGAAGGTGCCACAGACCACGCCCAGGTAGGGGGCGTCGGTGAGTCGACGACGTTCGACGCTGGTCAGCTGCGGCAGCAGTCGTGAGGCAATCGGTGCGGGGGTGGTGATGAAGACACGGTCCGCCACCAATTCCTCGCCGGTCGCGAGCGTGACGTGCACACCGGCCTCGTCCGACTCGACGCGGCTGACGTCGGCGCCGGTCCGGATGGTGCCACCCAGCTTCTCGATCCGCTCCAACAGGGCGGCGAAGACCGGTCCGTAGCCCTCTGGCAGGACGCCGAAACGGTCGCCAGCTCCCTTCAGGCGGGCCTGCACCAGCCGACGGAAGGTGCTGACCATGAAACTGGCGGAGACCTTGTCCGCCTGGGTGCCCAGCTTGGCTCGCAGGATGGGCCACCAGAAGGCGTCGAGGGCGCTCTTGCCGGCTGTCCGGCCCAGCCAGTCAACGGCCGTCATGCGGTCAGCGATCTTCATCGGCAGGGCCAGTGATGCGGCAATGGAGGCGCCGATCCGGACACGGTCGGTGAGCTTGAGCATGGGCAGCGTCGCCATCTGCCCCAGGCTGCTCGCGGGGTACTGCCGCCCCTCCTCGATGATCTCCGCCGGGGCGCTGGTCCAGCGGACGGTGTCCTGAAGATCGAGTTCCTCCAGCAGGGCCAGCACCCGCTCGTCGGACTCGAGGATCACGTGGTAGAAGCGGTCCACCTCGAAGGTCTGGTCGTTGACCGTGAAGGTCTCCGTGGCGGTGAGTCCGCCCAGTCCCGGATCCCGGTCCAGGAGGGTCACCTGGTGTCCCTCCTTTGCTCCCTGGTGGGCCAGATGGGCCCCGGTGGCCCCGCCTCCAACGACGATCCAACGTTCTGTGCTCATGCCCGTCCCCTCGGTCTCGGCTGCCCTTGGATGCTATGCCAGTCCGGCTCAGGGTGCATGGGAGGGTCGCTGAGGCATGGGCCACGGGCCTGATCGCGGCGGTCGGTCGCCGGGCGCCGGTGGCATGGGGATGAATAGGCTGGAGGCACTGCGAGCTTCGCGGGGGAGACGACTTTGCAGGAGGACGAGTGATGAAGATCGGCGTGGTGGTTCCCACCGTCGACCGTGCGGATGCGCTGATGAGGGTGCTCGATGCGCTCAAGGGGCAGACGCTGGAGCCCGAGGCCGTCGTGGTGAGCCCACCGGACCGGACCAAGCTTCCGGCCGAGGTGCTGACAGACGACTTCGTGACCGTGGTCGATGGCGTTCGGGGCGCCTCGGCCCAACGCAATCTGGCGCTGGCCGCCCTGCCGGACGGGCTGGACCTGGTGGCCTTCTTCGATGACGATGCGGTGCCGCGGGTTGACTATCTCGAGAAGATGTCGCTCGTCTTCGAGGATGCGAGTGTCATCGGCGCGACGGGTGAGGTGGTTCGCGACGGGGCGCAGGAGAAGAGAGAACTGTCGCCGGCCGAGATGACCGCCGCCTTGAATGCCAGTCGGACCCGTCCGACCGCTGGGGTGAGCACCGTCACCGGGCTCTACGGCTGCAACATGGTGGTCCGCGCGGAACCGGCACAACGGGTCGGGTTCGACGAGCGCCTTGCGCTGTACAGCTGGTTGGAGGACCTGGACTTCTCCCGGCAGTTGCTTCGCGAGGGGCGTTTGGTGCAGGTGCCACAGGCGGTGTGCGTGCACCAGGGCAGCGCGTCGGGTGGCCGCAAGCAGCACCGCCGTCTTGGCTACAGTCAGGTCTCCAATGTGGTCCACCTGCGGCGCAAGGGATCGATCACGGTCCGCGACGAGATCCGCCTGATCGGGCGTCCGGTCCTGGCCTCGCTGCTCGGCTCGGTGCGGGGTGGGGAGAAGCCCGAGCGGCGGGAGCGGCTCGCGGGCATGGCGATGGCCACGGGCGACGTGCTGCGTGGCCGCGTGACCCCGGAACGCATCGAGAGCCTCTGACCCCGCTGCGGGCGAGCATCCACCGCCCGGACCGAGGAGGTGGGACACGGCGAGGGCCGGTGACCAGTCAGACTGGTCACCGGCCCTCGCCGTGTGCGGTGCCTCAGCGGGAGGTCACCTGCTGCATGCGGTGGTAGATCGGCTTGGCGCTGCCGTCCTGACGCATCAGGCCCAGGTAGCCCATGAAGTTGCTGCCGCCCTCGTCGTAGAGCGTGTAGTACATCATCGGGCCGTGGTTCGGCATGGCCTTCCAGCGCTCCAGGGACTGCTCCAGGAAATCGGCGCCCATGTTCTCGTCGATCGGCGAGGCGCCGCCATTGCTGCCGCCGGCCTCGGTGGCCCACAGCTGCTTGCCCGAGTCGCCATTGCGATCGAGCACATTGCGGTAGGCGTCCAGGCGCAGGAACTCACCCAGGTTCTTGTTGAAGGGGTGGGTGTACAGGTGCACGCCGACGGCGTCGCTGTTGGCCGCCAGGCCGTTGTCGTACATCTGCTGCAGCCAGACGAACATGTCGACGTCGGTGCCGCCACTGGCGCCACCGGTACCACCACTCACGACGATCGCCGACGAGTCGACCGACTTGATGGCATTGCGCGTGGTGCGCATCAGGGCCATGTAGCTGCCGGCATTGGGGGCCGGGGTCCAGTACTTGGTGAGGTTGGGCTCGTTCCAGACCTCCCAGGCCTGCACGCGGCCCTTGTAGCGCTCGGCGGAACGCTGGGCGAAGCGGGCAAAGGCAGCGCGCTCGTTGTCATTCTGCGGGGCGTAGGTCAGCGGGGTGCCGGCCGGGCGGGCGTAGGACGGCAGGCCGCTCACGACGCCGAGCACCTTCAGGCCGCGACGGTTCGCACCCTCGATGACCGCATCCATCTTGCTCCAGTCGTACTGGCCCTCATTGACCCAGGTGATGTGGCTGGCGGCGAAGTCGAGACGCAGCCACTTGCCACCAGCGGCGGCGATGCGGTCCAGGTCACGGTCACGCTGCCACTGGGGGGCAAAGAGCAGGCTGGTGCCCGTCACCGAGACACCCGTCTTCTCCGCAGTGGACGTCGTGCTGGTGCTCTGGGGAGCCGGGGCACTGCTGGTGGGAGCGGGTGCCGGAGCCGGGGCCGGGGCGGGAGCGGGAGCGGGAGCGGGAGCCGAGAGAGTCTGGGCGGTGCTGCCCGTGACGGTCTTCAGGCTTCCCCAGGAGGCTTTCGGGGTTCCCGTGTGTCGGAAGAATCCCAGACGGGCCCCCGGGGTGTCCTGCGGCAGGTCGTCGAGCGTGTGGAAGAAGGTGGGGCCGAAGGCGGCTCCGGTGGTGCGCTCGGTGGTGGTGGTGACGGCGATGGCCGCCTGCTCCTCGGTGGCGGTGCCGGTGCCGCCGGAGGGGATGCCCACCTGCGTCCACCAGACCTGCTTCCAGCCGTCACCATTGGCCTGGGCCACCTGGCGCAGACGGGAGGTGAGGTTCAGGGCCGGGTCCTTCTCCGAGCTCAGCCAGGCATGGGCACCGATGGCTTCGAAACCGTCCTTGGCGCCGGCTGCGTAGAGCTTGGACAGCCAGTCATTCGAGGAGATGTCCCCGGGCTGGGTGGCACCGCCGGCGCCACCCAGGATGACGGTGGTGTGCGGGGCAACCTGGTCGATCGCAGCGCGCGCGGCCTTGACGGTGCGGGCGTAGTTGCCGGCATCGGGTGCGGGGTGCCAGGTGTCGGTGCGGTTCGCCTCGCCCCAGATCTCCCAGGCGGCCACGGTTGCGGAGTAGCGCTCGGCAACGGTGCGAGCGAAGCTGGCGAAGGCCTCGATCTCGGCGTCATTGCTGGGGCCGTGGCTGGCGGGCGAGCCCTGCGGACGGGCCCAGACGGGCAGACCGGAGAGTCCACCGAGCACCTTGATGCCGCGGCGCTGGGCCTCGGCGACGACGGTGTCCAGGGCCTGCCAGTTGTACTGGCCACGGGCCCACGTCATCTGGCTGGCGGCCACGTCGACGCGGATCCAGCCGGCACCGGACTCGGCGATCCGGTCGAAGTTGCGGGCGCGCTCGCTGGGAGACGCATACAGGAGGCTGGTGCCGGTCATGGCGATGCCGACGGACGCGTCGCGGGTGGAGGCGTCGGCCTGCGGAAGATTGGCGGGTGCGGTCTGGGCAGAGGCCTGCGGGGCCATCACAACGGCGGCGGGCAGGCAGAGGGCAGCGGCGAGGCCACCAACCAGAGGAATCAGACGAGCGCGGGCACTCTTGCGGCGCGCAGGGGTCAGGTCGGACATCGAGAGCTCCAAAAGGGGTGGTGTGAGCATCCGCGTGTTCGCCAGTGACGAACGCGCCGGGTACACGTTAAGCGAAGAAACCCTCAGAGAAAAATCAGGAAGCTCTTATTGCCCACCGGCAGAAATTCGGAATATGTCAAGTCCCGGCTTTGGGTCACCATCCTCGCGAACCAAGCCGTAGGTCTCGTAGCGGCTGGCTGCTCCCGAGTCCCTCAAGGTGTACCAGAACAGCGGCCCCGCACCGGGTACTTCCTCTTGCCAATAGGTGAACGTCATGCGAACTAATTCTGCTTGTTCGGCCTCGCTCATCACCGGCCCGTCATTGCCCTTGGTTGGCGCCCCGGTCTCGGTTCCCCACAGTGGAATCTCGCCCAAGCCGCGTTCCTTGGCCAGCTGTGCCACCTCCCGGGCTTGTCCCAGGGCGCCGTCCGGCTGGCCCGTCAGGTTCGTGTAGGGATGCAGGGCGATGGCGTGGAAGTGACCAGCAGCGCCTGCGTCCAGCACCCCGCGCAGGAAGCTGAGGGGGTCGAGCTCCCCTGGCTGGGTTGGCCCGCCCGGACCACCGGTCACCACCAGGGCATCGGGGTCGGCCTCCCGGATGGCCGGCCAGCTGGCGATCACCAGGCGCGCATACTGCGTTGGATCAGGCCGAGGGGCCCAGAACGCGATCAGGTTGGGTTCATTCCACACTTCCCAGGCGTCGACTCGGCCACGGAAGTGTTCGGCGGTCCGCCGGCAGAAGTTCGTCCACCGGGCCAATTCCTCGTCGGTGGTGGGCGCGAAGACGTGGCTCGAACCGGGCGGGCGCAGCCAGACCGGTGTCGTGTGCAGAAGTCCGAGCACCCGCAGGCCAAGGTTCCTGCACATGTTCACCAAACGGTCGCTCGCGCTCCAGTCGAAACGGTCGCGTTCGGGCTCCAGTCCGTCCCAGTAGAAGTCGAAGCGCACCCAGCCGCACCCCATGTCCCGGACGAGCTCCAAGGTCGCGCGCAGGTCGCGATCCGTCGCGGCCATGAGCTCGTGGGCGGGAAGCGCCATCCCGACGACGTCGCGGCCGGCTCGGGGCTGCTCGTCGGTCGTCGAATTCGATCCGCAGGCGGTGGCGGCAAGGGTGAGGGCACCCAGCCCGAGGAGCATCCGGCGAGTGGGCATCGTTCCGCCTTTCCTGAGCATGCCACTGCCGCACACCGTGGACGGGCAGTGGGTCGCGGTCATCCTAGGGCCTCGCTCCAACTTCGGGATGAGGACGACGGTGGACGGCCGGGCGGGGACGATCTGTCGACGAGCTCGCCCACGCGCTCTTTCCAGCAGGTGCCTGTGGATCAACTTAGTGTGCTCATGATCCTCTCAGGTACGGGATGACGCTTGCCAGACAGGGATCTCGTCCCCTCGGGAGTCCTCCCCAGCCCGGTGGGCCGCGGACGAGCCCGCTCCCGACAAGGCCCTTCATCCACCCGGTCTGGGTATCATTCAAATCGCTTCCCAGCTTGGGTTGCGTAACGGGGGAAGGGCTCACACCAGATGCGCATGAACGACTACCTTGTGGTGGCCAAGCGCTACCGGCTGCCGATCATCTTGGTCATGCTGCTGTCCATCGCTGGCGCGGTGGCGCTTGGCCAGGTGGGCAAGCCGAAGTACCAGGCCACGGCAGAACTGCTGTTCTCCGTCAATGGTGGAAACTCGGCCACGGACCTGAATCAGGCATCCACCTATCTGGACCGCCAGATGACCTCCTACGCACGTCTGGTGCAGACGCCGGTCGTCCTCGATCCGGCCATCCAACGGCTTGGCGGCGGGATCGATGCGAGCACCCTGGCCGGGATGGTGGACACCGAGGTGCCCACGAGCACGACCCTGCTCGATGTGACCGTCACGGCTGATGACCCGGCGCGAGCCGCCCAGCTGGCCAACGAGATCGCCAACAGCACCGCCACCGTCGTCGGAGACCTCTCCCCGGCGCCCAAGGATTCCGGTGAGAGCGTCAAGGCCACGGTCATCGCGCCTGCCGAGGTTCCGGAAGTGGCCGGTGGCATGGGACTCGTGCCCCGGATCGTGATGGGAACCCTGCTGGGACTCGTCCTCTCGGCCGCCATCGTCGCCCTGCTGCATGCCCTTGACCGTCGCCTGCACCGCAGCGAGGACCTGCGTCGCATCGCGCAGCGCGTTCCGGTGCTCGCCGGTCGTTCGCAGATGCACGGAACGGGCGAGCCCCGTGCCCTGCTGACGGGCGCCCAGCCCATCGACGAGGACTTCCGTCGGGTGCGCTCCTCCCTCCAGTCGGCCTGGCCCGCCCTCGTCCTGGGCCAGGACGGACACGAGTTCCGGATTGCCGTCAGCACCCCGCGCGGAGGCGCACCCCACGGGATGTCGGCCGGCATCGCCAGCGCCCTGGCGGAGACCGGACGCAATGTGCTGTACGTGGATGCCGATCTGCGCGCGAGCGCTGACGGCCAGCGAGGGCTGGCCGAGGTGCTCTCCGGCCGCGCTGCCGTCGATACGGTCCTGCAGAAGAACACCCAGCCGGGCCTGACGGTTCTTCCGGCCGGCAATCCCGAGGGCCGAGATGCCGGTGCGATCGTTGGCGGGCGTGACTTCGCCACCCTGCTGGACCGGCTCTCGAACGGTTACGAACTCGTGGTCGTGAACACTCCGGTCATGGATGACAGCGCCGACGCAGAGGCGATCGCCCGGCTGTGCGACGGGGTCGTGCTGTCGGTCGACCTCGGCCGGCTGCGGACGAGCGACGTCCGGTCTGCCGTCAACCGGATGGCGACCGCGAATCCGAGTGGCATCGTCGTGCTGGCCAATGGGGCCGGCAGGCCTGATGCCTGATCGGGGCAGCCCCGCTGCCGAGGAGGCGTCATGACCCTGGTGCACCAGTCCACCCTGCTGCTGGTCTCCACGCTGGCCTTCAACCTGCTCGCCATCGGATACATCGCCCGACGCGGGGACGACGGCTTCCGGATCCGTCTGCTCATCCTGCTCAACTACATGGTTGACAACGTGATCTCCGGGCTCGTGCACGTCCTTGGCCTGTCCGAGGATCGCGGCTTCTATGAGGCACTGTCGGGGAATCCACCCGGCGCGGGCAGCGGCTTGATGACGGCCTCCTGGGCTGCGCTGCTGGGCCTGACGGGTCTGTTCCTGGGCACCCTGGCCCACCGTCGGGGCGTCCAGCGTGACCTGGTCCCGGAGTCGAAACTCGTGTCGTGGCCCTCCCACCGCCGTGGTTCGGCGCTGGCACTCTCGATGCTGATGCTGGCTGTCTGTGGCCTGTCCTGGATAAAGGTCCGCTCGGTCACGGCCGACGTCAATGGCCGCATCATCGCCGTGGGGGGCGGCAATGCCCGCTTCGTGACTCTCGCCGGCTGGCTGCAGTGGGCAGTGACGTTGTTGGTGCTGACCCTTCTGGCTCGTCAGAAGTCCACGCGCAACCACATCTGGAATGCGTTCGTCATGCTCTTCTCTCTCGCGCTGATCGTCATCACCCAGGCCTGGAGCGGCGGCCGGTCAACCCTGCTCTTCGCAGTGCTTCCCCTCCTTGCCATCGTGTTGCCCTTCACCGGCAAGGTGAAGTGGCCCATGCTGGGTATCGGTGGTGGCGCACTGGGCGCGATCATCTGGTTGCTGACCCTGCAGCGGGCCGAGCAGTCCGCCGGCTCGACCGACATGTGGGGTCTGGTGGACTGGCAGTGGGGTCGGTTCTCCATGGGAGCATGGGCCGCGCGCTATGTGGAGGAGCACGGTTCCGTGCAGGGGGAGACCTTCCTCTCCTCCCTGCTGGCACTGCCCGACGCCCTGCTCCACTTCGTCGGCATCGCCCTGCCGCTGGAGAACATTCGCAGCATGGTGGAGATCACGGGTGCCTCTCTGCGCGGCTCCAACGAGATGATCTTCATCGTTCCGGGGCTGACCGCCGAGTTGATCCTGAACTTCGGGCTGGTGGGCGTCTTCGTCGGTTACTACCTCCTGGGCCGGCTGGCCGCCATGCTCGCCGACCGTTTCCGGTACTCGGTCTTCGAGATGGAACGGGTACTGATCGTCTTCATCGCGACGGTGGTCTGCTTCTCCACCATCGTCGCGGCCGCCGAGGCCTTCTTCCTCACCCTGTTCATGGACGGCCTGCCGCTGGTGGCGCTGGCCATCTGGGAGCGATGGGAGGCCCGCCGCACCCTGGCGAGCGATTCGGCGCCCCGTTCCGAGGAGGCTGCTCTTCTCCAGCGCGGCCACTGACAGTCACCACGGCAAGGATCCCCGCACCCACTGGGTGCGGGGATCCTTGCCGTCATGGGCCCTCCGCGCCGTGGACAGTGCGGCGGGCGACGATTGGGGTGAGTGGCGAGCGGCGCCAGTCCCGGGCCGGCCCGTCGGGCTCAGGCCAGCCAGTAGGCGATGGGGGAGAGGACCAGAACGGCCGCCCAGCACAGGCCGTAGGCCTTCCACGGGGCGTAGTCCTTCACCATCAGGAAGGCGATCGTCACCACCACGAGGTCACGCAGCACGACGAAGTAGGCGGCCAGCAACAGACTGTGGCTCGCAGCGACAGCGATGATGATGGCCAGGGCCACACCAGCCAGCGGCGCATAGAGGGTGGTCCACCCACGTCCCGCCCGCAACTGCAGCACGGATCCGGTCCAGGCCAGAACCGACGGAACCGCCGAGATGGCCAGGACCGGCACGATCGAGAGCGCTTCATTCCAGTCCTCACCCAGGATCGGGCGCAGGATGGCGGCCAGCACCACCGACGCCGCGAAGGCCATGAGGGCCAGGGCGATCGTGCGGCGCATGGTGTGTTCGGTGACCCGCTGGATCTCCTTCGGATCGCCATGGGAAGCGACGGCGGCGCGGGTCACATTGGCCGTCGAGGCCGCCAGGGCGTCGCCTGCCGAGCGGCCAACATTGCTGGCCATGCTGTAGGTGCCCAGCACCGACGGGCCGGCGAAACCGCCCAGCAGTACCCTTTCCGCCTGTCCCTGCAACCAGGCCAACACTGAGTAGGCGGCCATGCTGGTCCAGTCGGAGCGGATCGACTTCTGTTCCGGGGTGGCGGCAACCTCATAGTCGCCACGACGGGGCATCGCACCGGCCATCCGGATGCAGAAGATCGCCATGATGCCCTCAGCCAGGAGGGTCTGCAGCGCCGGGCCGAAGATGGAGCGTTGCACCATCAGCAGTGGAATGGCGATACCGACGCTGATCGCCGATGCCAGGAACTGGCCGCGCGCCAGCATGCGCCACTGACCATTGAGCTGCATGCGACCAACGGCCGCGATTCCCGCCGCGCTGGCGATCGGCGCCAGTGCGATCGGCATGAGTTCGAGCGCCATCGTCCAGCTGCCGATCGTGCCGTTCAGGCGCAGGACCAGAATCAGGCCCCCGATCAGGACAACGCCCACCAGTGGGGCAGCGAGGCGGTAGACCTGCAGGAAGCGACGCCCTTCCGGTTCCGTCACCGCCCGGATGATGACCTGACGAACAGCAGAGTCGGTACCCGCCATCACCGCCGTGTACATCAGCGTGACCATCGCGTAGATGCCGACGGTCTCGGTGCCGGTGTACCCCGCGAGCATCAGCATGAGCAGGGCTGAGAAGGCCCTCGGCAGCATGCGTTCGAGGAAGGCAGGGATCTGTGTTCGCACTGTTGGTACTCCAGGAAAGGAAAGAGAAGGGGTCAGCCCTGGCGGTGCACCATGGTTGAGCAGTCCATCTGACGTCGCAGGTAGGACTTGTTGGCGGGACGCACCGGCGCCAGGAGTCGCTCCTGGTCTCCCGGGCGCAGCGCGAGGCGGCAGTCAGACTGGACCCGGTCGCCCATGCCCAGGCGGTCCGCGAGCCCCTGGTAGCCGGTACGGAAGGCAGGCTCGGCCATCATGCGCTCGTCGACGCCGGCGGCGGCCGACATCTGGCCAGGGCTGAGCCGGTAGCAGATGGACGGGACGGGAACCTTGCTCAGACGCTTGCCAGCCGCGGCCGCACGCAGCCACAGCTCGTTGTCCTCGCCGTAGCGGATGGGCCGGTAGCCGCCAACCTCCTCCAGGGCGTCGCGGCGGCAGACCATCGACGGGTGGAAGAGCGGGTTGAAGAAGAGCAGCGACAGCCCGGTCTCGTAGGCGTTCAGCGGGCCGGGATAGGACGCACGTGGCTTCATCCCCTCGCCAAACCGGATGGCGCTGGTGAAGACGAAGTCATCCCGACGCAGGCTGGGCAGTGAGACAGCGAAGCGCCACGGGAGGCAGATGTCGTCGGAGTCCATCCGCGCCAGATAGCGGCTGTCGGTGGTATCGGTCATGTTGATCAGTTGCCGGGCGAGCCCCTTGTTCACGGGATCGGGGCGCACCTTGAGCCGGCGGTCCTCGATCCCGTCCAGGCCGGCGAGGGTGGGTTCGTCGGGTCCGTCGATGGTGATGATCAGCTCGGAGTCCTTGGGCATGGCCCGCAGGGTGGATCGGGTTGCCGCGGCGATCGTGTCGCCGGAGCGGTAGCCCGACATGATCACGGTCAGGAGAGGCATCTCAGCTCCTCAGCGAAGGGACTCGGTGACGGTGGTGCCCGCGGGCACGGAACGGCCGACGAAGAGCTCGGCGCCGATGACGGAACCTTCGCCCACCTCGATGTTGCCGACGACCACGCTCGACGGGTAGATCGTCACGTCTCGGCCCAGCCGCGGGTACTGGCCCTTGCGGTTCGCCCCGATGGTCACGTTCTGGTAGATGGTCACCCCGTCTCCGATCACGGCACCCTCGCCGATCACGATGCCGACGGGGTGGGGCAGGTGGAAGGCCCCCTCGAAGACCACGCCGGGTGTCACGTCGCAGCCGTAGGCCTTGATGAGCATCTCGCGGGCGACCATGCCGGCCGGGCCGCCCTGGGCGGCGATACGCATCCAGGCGCCGGCTCGCAGGTTCACATTGCGGGCGAGCACCGCGGGCGACCAGTGGGCGGTGAATCGATCGCCCACCTGGCGACGAAGGAACTGCTGGTCGCGGCTGCAGCCGTCGACAGCCGTCTTGACTAGCTTCAACATGTGGATCCCCTGATCGAAGTCACGGGGGGGGCGGACACCGCGCCAGGCCGGTGGCCCTCGACTGCACGTTCCCCCGTTCGTACAGTCCGCGGGGCAGCTGCTTCCAGCGCCGCGTCGGGACGTCTGCAGGCTACCCCATGGGGATGCGGCCCCTCATGGCGCTGAAAGCGTTTCCACAGGTGCGTCGACGGGAATGTCTTCAGACAGACTTCAAGGGGATCGGCCGGGCATCCGCCGTTGCCATGGGCCGGGCATGCGTAGGCTTGGCACGTCGATCCGGCAAGTCCATCAGACCAAGGAGACGTTCATGAACGAAGCGCTCGGGGGCGCTCATTTCAGGAGGCTGGCGAAGTTCACGGGCGCGGGCTATGACAAGGGCCGCCCGTTGGCGGTCTGCGCGGTCTGGGCCATGGTGGCCGAGCCGTTGACCCGCTCGATCCTGTGCCCGCCGTCGGTCCGTGCCAAGGTCCTCAGGGCTTTCGGGGCCACGATCGGCGAGAACGTGAACATTCGCAATGACGTGCGCATCCACTGGCCGTGGAAGCTGACCGTCGGCGACAACTCGTGGATCGGGGTGGGCAGCTACCTGCTCAACCTGGAGCCGATCACGATCGGCGACGACGTGTGCGTCTCGCAGCAGGCCTTCCTGTGCACTGGCAGCCATCAGGCCAATGACCAGGCATTCGAGTACGACAATGCGCCCATCGTCGTCGAGGACGGCGCCTGGGTTGCCGCGCGGGCCACCGTCCTGCGCGGCGTGACGATCGGCCGGGACGCAGTGGTGGGGGCCACTTCCCTGGTCACTCGCGACGTACCGGCCGGTGCGCGTGTCCTGGCCCCCGCCGCCCAGACCAAGGAGCCAGCGCTGTGAAGATCCTGCAGATTGCCACCGTCATCACCCCGGAGAATGCCTATGGCGGTCCCACCACCGTGGCGCTCAACCACTGCCGTGGCCTGATCGACGCGGGGCACGACGTGACCCTCGTCGCCGGTGCGCAGGGCTTCGAGGGTGCGCTGCCCGAGACCTTCCAGGGCGTCCCGGTGAAGCTCTTCCCCGTGGTCCAGGCCTTGCCCGGTGCAGGCTTCGCCGGGATGGCCTGCCCGGCCATGCTCAACTGGCTGTGGCACAACGCCCGCACGGCCGACGCGGTGCACGTGCACCTGGCCCGCGACTTCGTCACGCTTCCGGCCGCCTCCCTGGTCCAGAACCTGGGAGTGCTCACCTGCGTGCAGACCCACGGCATGATCGATCCTTCGGACAAGCTGCTGGCCAAGCCCCTGGACGCCGCCCTGACCCGCCGCGTGCTGCGTGCGGCTCATCGTGTCTTCCACCTCACCGAGGTGGAGCGTCAGGGTGTGCTGGAGGTGGCAGGCAAGGACCTGCGCATCGAGGAGCTGCACAACGGCCTCGACGCCGACTCCAT
The DNA here is from genome assembly GCF_052116585.1 of Luteococcus sp. Sow4_B9. NCBI lineage: Bacteria > Bacillati > Actinomycetota > Actinomycetes > Propionibacteriales > Propionibacteriaceae > Luteococcus > Luteococcus sp. Sow4_B9. Next base: position 67,186 of record NZ_JBQKKT010000008.1, read on the forward strand.
GCCGAGCCCACGGCCCCACGACCATGTCACCGTGCTCTACCTGGCTCGGCTCCAGGCGCGCAAGCGGCCGCTGGTCTTCGTCCAGGCGGCCCGTGAGCTCGCGCCCGAGTTCCCCGATGTCCGATTCCGCATGGTGGGCCCCGACGAGGGTCAGGGCGATGAGGTGGCACGCGCCATTGCCGAGTCAGGTCTGGGTGACCGTCTGGTGTGGGACGGCCCCGCCGACCGGGCCGGTTGCCAGGATGCCATGGCCACCGCCGATGTCTACGTGCTCCCGTCCGTCGACGAGCCGTATCCGATGTCCGTGCTGGAGGCGCTCGCGGCCCGGCTGCCCGTGGTGCTGACCGACACCTGTGGTCTGGCGCCCGCGGTGGAACGGGGCGGTGCCGGCACCGTGACCACCAATGACCCGGCGGAGATCGCCCCGGCGATCCGTGCATACCTGGCTGACGAGCAGCTGCGCAGTGCCACGGCGGAGCGGGCCCAGCGCCTGATCCGTGAGGAGTTCTCCATGCGGCCCATCGTCGAGCAGTTGCTGCGCGCCTACCAGGGGAGCTGATCTGACTTGTCGTCGACCCTTCCCGAGACCACGAAGGACCATCTGCCCGTGCCACGACCCGTGGTCCAACGGGGGGTGGGCCTGCTGTCAGCGGTGCTGGCCGTCCTGGCCACCGTGCACTACTGCCTGACACCGTGGCGGGGAAGGGCTGACGAGATGGCTGCCTATCCCTACGCCAACTCGATGATGACGGATTTCAGGGACACGGTGATCCTGCCGGCGCAGGCCATCGCCCGGGGGATGAATCCGTATGACATCGAGTCCTATGTGAAGGTCTTCACCTACTCGCAGGAGTTCAATCCCTACATGCCGTGGTGGCTCGGTTTGACCGGGCCCCTCGAACCACTTGGCTGGGAGCGCGCGACGCTGGTCTACTCCGTGGCGCTCGGCGTCGGGACCAGCCTGCTGGCGGCCGTGGCGGGTGTGCTGGTGGCTCGGCGACTGCGCGAGAGCATGCCCACCGCCACCCCGCTCTCCCCGTGGGTGGTGGCCGCCGCGATGGTGGTCTGGGTATGGATTTGGCGGCCCACCAGCATTGGTCAGGGGCTGGGCAATGTGGGTGCCTTCGCCGCACTGGCGGCGCTCCTGGCGCTGCTGACCCGCCAGTGGGGCTGGGCCTCGCTGTGGTTGGCCATCGCGTGGGTGAAGCCGCAGTTCGGTATTCCGCTGGTCATCATCCTGCTGGTGCGCAAGCGGTGGCGCCAGGCTGTCGCAGGGACGCTGCTCGCGGCCGTGCTCAGCCTTCCCATGGTGGTGCGGCTCAGCGAGATTGCCGGTGGCTTTCCCGAGCTGGTGGCCAGCGTGATTCGGGCGACCACCTGGGTTGGTGTGCGTGAGGGTGGGGAGCCCTTCATGGGCCGGGTGGACCTGGCCGGGCTGCTCGAAGCGGTCGGGCTGGGCATCGGCTCCATGGTCCCGATGCTGCTCGGGGCCGTCCTGGTGGGTGTCGCCGCCTTCCTGAGCAGCCGCTACGAGGTAATCGACCGGCCCGCGCTCGCGATCCTGCTGGTGAGCTGCGCGCTGATGGTTGGCTTCCCGCACCTGCACTACGACCTCCCGATGCTGGCGCCGCTCGTGCCATGGTGCCTGTGGGAGGCGTGGCAGGCACGTGGCCGTGGGATCGTGCGCGACCCCGGTCTGTGGCTGACCGTCCTGCTGGTGCCAGTGGGGCTGGCGTCCGACCATCTCCTTCCCGAGCAGTTCCCCGTCAGCCGCCTCGGAGGCGTCGTGGTGCTGGTCTGCATCGCAGTCCTGGTTCGGGGCGCCTTCTCCCGGCACGTACCCGCCCTGGGTGTACCGCGGGCCATCCGGGCGCGACGAAGCGCCGCCGAATCCTGACGATGCCCTGTGCGGCGGCTGAGGATCGGATCCTGTTGAGCCGATCGGTCAACGGGGCGGGGTCTATGCTGCTACGGAATCGAGTATCGTCGCGGCGCTGTGTGTTCCTTACGAGTGGCCCGGGGAGACTCGGGCCGCTGCCATCGGGGGATGGTCGGATCTGCGCGATCCTGACCATGAGGAGTCTTTGCATATGAAGATCTTGATCATCGGGGTGAACTATGCACCCGAGATCTCGGGCATCGCGCCCTACACCACGGCGATGGCCGAGGGCCTCGTGGCGCAGGGCCACCAGGTGAACGTGATCACCGGCATTCCGCACTACCCGCAGTGGAGCAACTACACGAACTTCTCGGGGCTCACCCGCGTCGACGTGATCAATGGCGTTCGCGTTCGTCGCGTGCGTCATCTGATCGGTTCCGGCGGTATGGGGCTGAGCCGGATCCTGCAGGAAGTCACCTTTGGCCTTGGCGCTGCAGTCAGCCCTTGGCACAAGCCTGACGTCGTCCTGTGTGTGAGCCCGGCCCTGATCAGCACTGGGATCCAGGTCCTGCGCGGACTCATCCCAGGGCAGCCGCCGGTGCAGGTCTGGGTGCAGGACCTCTACAGCAACGGTGCGCGCGAGATCGGCGGCAGCAATGTCAAGGGCCGGATCCTGCAGCGGATCGAGGGTTCGATCCTGAAGGCTTCCAGCGGGGTGCTCGTCATCCACGACCGTTTCCGTCGGCATGTGGTCGACGACCTGGGCGTGGATCCCGAGAAGGTGTGCGTCTCGCGCAACTGGAGTCACATCGACATCAGCCTCGCGGCAGATCCCGTCGCCGTCCGTGCGAAGTACTTCGGTGATGCCCCAGTGGTCGCGATCCACACCGGCAACATGGGGGCCAAGCAGTACCTCGAGAACATCGTGGAGGCGGCCCGCGTGGCGGAGCAGCGCGGTTCCGACGTCGTCTTCGGTCTGGTTGGCAATGGTTCCCGTCGGGAGGCTCTGGAGGAGCTTGGTCAGGGTGTGAAGAATCTGGTCTTCGTCCCCTCGCTCGATGACGCGGAGTACGCCGCCATGTTGCAGTGCGCCGACGTGCTGCTGGTGAACGAGAAGCCCGGACTGCGCGAATCTGCAGTCCCGAGCAAGTTGACCAGCTACTTCATCCAGGGCAAGCCCGTCGTCGCAGCCACGGAGACCGACAGCGCCACCTCCGACGAGGTGCGTGCCGCCGGTGCTGGTCCCGTGATCACCCCCGGCGATCCGGCTGCCCTGCTGGATGCCGTCGAAGACCTGGCCCGGTCCGCGGACCGAGCCGAGCAGTACGGGGCCAGTGCTCGGCGCTTCGCCGAGGAGAACCTGGCTGCCGAATCGGCCGTCGAGCGGGTCTCGACCTGGCTCACCCAACTGGCCACCTCCCCGCGGACCCGTCGGGGGCTGCGTTCAGGCGACAACACCAAGGAAACGGAGTAATCCATGGCCAAGAAGGCCTTCATCACCGGTATCACCGGGCAGGACGGTTCCTACCTGGCCGAGCTGCTGCTGTCCAAGGGCTATGAGGTGCACGGGTTGATCCGTCGTGCGTCCACCTTCAACACGCACCGCATCGACCACATCTACGTCGATCCGCACGACAAGACGGACACCAAGCTGACGCTGCACTACGGTGACCTCTCCGATGGCGCGCGTCTGGTGACCTTGATGGACACGATCCGTCCCGACGAGGTGTACAACCTGGCCGCGCAGTCGCACGTGCGCGTCTCGTTCGACGAGCCGGAGCACACCGCCGACACCACCGGTACCGGTACCGTTCGTCTGCTGGAGGCCGTGCGTCAGGCCGGCATCAGCCCGCGTTTCTACCAGGCCTCCACCTCGGAGCTGTTCGGCGCCACCCCGCCGCCGCAGAATGAGGAGACCCCGATGTACCCGCGTTCGCCGTACGGCGCCGCGAAGATGTACTCGTACTGGATCACCAAGAACTACCGCGAGGCCTACGACCTGCACGCCGTGAACGGCATCCTGTTCAACCACGAGTCGCCGCGCCGCGGCGAGACCTTCGTGACCCGCAAGATCACCCGTGCAGTGGCCGCGATCGCCGCTGGTCAGCAGGACAAGCTGTACATGGGCAATATCGACTCGATTCGTGACTGGGGTTACGCCCCGGAGTACGTCGAGGGCATGTGGCGGATGCTGCAGGTGGACGAGCCTGAGGACTTCGTGCTGGCCACCGGCGTGGACTACACCGTGCGTGACTTCTTGAAGTTCGCCTTCGAGGCGGTGAACCTGGAGTGGGAGAAGTACGTCGAGTTCGACGAGCGCTACCTGCGTCCCACCGAGGTCGACGCGCTGATCGGTGACCCGAGCAAGGCCAAGGAGAAGCTGGGGTGGGAGGCCAAGGTGCACACCCCCGAGCTGGCGAAGATCATGGTGGAGTCCGACGTGAAGGCGCTGGCCGAGGGCCGGGCGCATGACGTGGACGTGCCGAAGACCGACTGGGCCGTCGACTGGTCCAAGAAGAACTGATCTGACCTGATGACGGCGCCGGAATTCTCCGGCGCCGTCTCTGGTTCCATCGGGTACCGACATCCTCGAACCGGACTCTCACCGTTCGACCCAGCCATCACCGTTCTGACCCAGCCATCACCGTTCTGACCCAGGGGATCACACCATGACCGAGACCACGTACACCCCCACTCCGCTCGACCGCAGCGCAACCGTCTATGTCGCGGGTCACCGTGGCCTGGTGGGTGGCGCCATCCTGCGCAAGCTGCAGGCCGAGGGCTTCACCGACATCGTCACGCGCCCCCATGCCGAGCTGGACCTGACCGATCGTCAGGCCGTGCTGGACTTCTTTGCCGAGACCAAGCCGGTCTACGTCTTCCTGGCGGCGGCGAAGGTGGGCGGCATCCTGGCGAACAACACCTACCCGTATGACTTCATCAGCCAGAACCTGCAGATCCAGGTCAACGTGATGGACGCTGCACTGGAACAGGGCGTCGACCGGCTCTTCTTCCTGGGCAGCTCCTGCATCTACCCCAAGCTGGCCGATCAGCCGATCACCGAAGATGCCCTGCTGACCGGCTACCTGGAGGAGACCAATGACGCGTACGCGATCGCCAAGATCGCGGGCATCCTGCAGGTGCAGGCCGCGCGTCGTCAGCACGGCGTGCACTGGATCAGCGCCATGCCGACCAACCTCTACGGCCCGGGCGACAACTTCTCGCCGAAGGGTTCGCACGTGCTTCCAGCTCTCATCCGTCGCTATGACGAGGCGGTGCAGAACGGCACGGAGGTCGTCACAAACTGGGGCACCGGTAGCCCGCGTCGTGAATTCCTGCACGTGGACGACATGGCCTCGGCCTGTCTGCACCTGATGGAGCACTACGACGGACCGCAGCAGGTGAACGTTGGTACGGGCACCGACTGCACCATCAAGGAGGTGGCCGAGACGATCGCCGAGATCGTGGGCTACACCGGCACGGTCGAGTGGGACACCAGCAAGCCCGACGGCACCCCGCAGAAGCTGCTGGACGTCAGCAAGCTGAAGGGCGAGGGGTGGGAGCCGCAGTACGACCTGCGCTCCGGCCTGGAGCACACCATCCAGTGGTTCCACGAGAACAAGGACGACATTCGGGAGTGATTCAGGGCTCGGCCGGGCTCGAAGGGAGCTCCGGCCGATCCCCTGGGTGTGGGGGGGGGGGGCCCCCCCCCCCCCCACACTTTATGTACCGTCCAGTTTAAGAATCCCTGAAGGCTTTGCCATCGGGGGCGCTGTCGTGACTCTTCTTGAGCAGCTGGCCCGTAGCGTTGGGGACTGCTTCGGAAGCGGGGGGATGACGAATGCACATCGGCGGCGGGGGGCCGAACACCCCCTGATCCCCACCCCCGGAGTCACCAGATGTTCCCCCGCAAGCGCCTCATTGGCCTCTTCCTGTTCCTTCTCCCTCTGGTCCAGATGATCCTTCCTGCCATGGATGCCGATGCAGCCACCCGTCGTCCTCCCAAGTCCCGCGTGGTCACGCAGGGCAAGGACATTGGCGTGTGCATCACTGGCACAGACCTGTTGTGGTCCAGCCGTCAGGACCGAATTGCCCAGATGGACCTGCTGGCGGCCTCGGGTGCCCGCTGGCTGCGCGTCGACATTGCCGCGTCCCACTTCACCTGGGACAACCCGACCCAGTACCACTGGGCCCACTTGGACCATGTGATGGCTCTGGCCGAGGCCCGCAACATCCAGGTCCTGGGAATCCTGCACCAGGTTCCCGTCTACGCGCGCCCGGCGGGTACGCCCGCCAACCACGGCCCTGCCACCAGCGCCGAACGCGCCGCCTTTGCGCGCTTTGGCAAGACGGTGGCCCAGCGCTACCAAGGGCGCATTGCCGCCTATGAGATCTGGAACGAGTCCAATCTCCAGACCTTCTGGAGCCCACGTCCCAATGTGTCCCACTACTCGCAGATGTTGACCGCGACGAGCGCTGCGATCCGCCAGGCCGATCCGCGCGCGACCATCGTCACGGGCGGTACCGGAGGAGCGGGTGCTGCCCACGACATCCCCGCGCAGACCTGGCTGAAGGGGATGTACCAGAACACCAGTAGGTCCGCCTTCGACGCCGTCGGTTTCCACGCATACCCGAACATGCGCGACGGCAGCGCCGGCGAGCTGGCGATCTTCCAGCAGTACCGTGCGGTGCTCGACGCGCATGGCGATGCCATCAAGCCGCTGTGGTTGACGGAGACGGGCGGAGCGACCGGAAGTGGTGCCCTGACCACCAAGCAGCAGTCGGATGCGGTGAAGCTCGCCCACACCAACTGGTTGAAGGTCAAGGGACGCGGCCCGATCTTCTACTACATGCTGCGTGACCGCCCTGATGGTGCGGAGAACACGTTCGGTCTGGTCACGGCCGCAGGGAAGGCGAAGCCGGCCTACCGCAGCCTCCAAGGGATCAGTACCAATCCCGTCGCCCGCAAGCAGGCCGCCATCAGGCGCTGAGCCTGTCACAGGACGGCGATGGCCGCAGCCCCCTGGGGGCTGCGGCCATCATTCTTGTGGGCTGGGCTGGGCTGGGCTGGGCTGACGGGTCAGCGGGTGAGTGTCTGGCTGGTCGTTGTGGTCGTGCGTGCCAGCCGCAGCGACGCCCCCGCCAGGCCGAGCACCATCATGGTCATCCCTGCGGACTGCGGGAAGCTGAAGGCGTCGAAGAAGAGCAGCGAGACCGCACCGGCCACCACGGCGGCCATCAGCGATCGGGCCATCAGCTGGTCCCGCGTCTGGGTGAAGGTCCGCTGGGCCTGGCCAGCGCTGCGCACCGCACTCCAGATCAGCGCGAGCAGCGCAGTGGTGCCGACGATGCCGGTGCCGATCACGAACTGCAGGTAGGCATTGTCCAGGATCCAGTACTGCGGCAGGAAGGTGTTGTAGCCACGGCCCAGCAGCCAGTGGCGCTGGATGTACTCCCAGGCAACTCCGTAGCTCTCCGTGCGGGAGGCCACGCTCGAGTCCTCGCCGGCCCCCAGGAACATGCCCTTCAGGGTGCCCAGCAGGCCCGGGACCGCCAGGCCCGCCCCGACCAGCAGGAAGGGGGCGGCGATCATGGTCTGGATCTGGGCGCGGCGCGACCAGGCCGGCACGAGGATGGCCATGGCGATACCGGCGCACAGGATGGCCGTGCGGGACAGTGCCACCAGCGAGGCGAAGGCCAGGATGACCACCGGCACCCAGACCAGGACCTTGTGCTTGGTGGCCGTCTGCGCATTGGTGAAGGCGATCGGCAGCAGCATGGCCATCACTGCACCGAACTCGATGGCATTGGTGGCCGTCGCATTGGGGCGGAAGAAGCCGTTGCGCTGGCCGATGCCCAGCAGGTCTGGCGGGGTGAGGCCGGGCAGCGACATGCGGTCGATCCACACGTCGCCGGTGAAGAACTGGACGATGGCCAGGATGGCGATCAGCATGCCGGCGATGACCATCCGGCGCAGGAGGGTGCGACACCGTTCGACGCTGTTGATGCCGTCGTTGAGGATGAGCATGACGCCGATCAGGCCGATCATCCGGAACATCGACGAGTCCGCGTTGGTCACCTCCGAGCTGGGGATGAAGGTGGTCATCGCATGTCCGTAGACCAAGAACATGACCAGGGCGAAGGCGATGCCGGCCGCACGCACCGGTGAGCGGCCGCCCTGGATGTGCTCCGAGCGGTGCAGGTGGAACCACGCGTACCACAGGAGCGAAACCAGGCTCAGGATCGTCGCCGGGTGGCCGAGCGTTCCCAGCGACTCCACGATCATCGTCGAGGGGATCGCGAAGAGGAAGACGAGATATCCGGTGAAGACGGCCGTGACGTCGAGTCCGGCGCGGCTGCCCCAGCCGGAGGCCTTGCGCTCCGGCGACGCGAGGCGCTCCTGGGGCTCGACGGCGGTGCTCACGCCTTGGCGTCCTTGGCGTCGGGGGTTTCGGACAGCGTGGTCTTCCCGGCGTCAGCGGCCACGGCTCCCTGCCTGGCGCCCGTGGTCACCGCAGCACTCTCGTCCTTGCGCTGGCGACGGGTGCGTGCCTGGTCCAGCAGCGCGATGGCAGCCAGACCGAGCGCCAGGGTCCCACCGAAACCAGCGATGGCCATGACGATCTGGTTCTTGTTGTCGGGCGTCGCCTCACTGTCCGAGGTCACCGTGATCGAGTTGATCCGCTGCAGGGGCTTGATGTCGATGTCGTCCTGCATCTTGGCGAGGATGGCCGGAACCATCTCGTTGACGGCCTTGGTGCCCTTGAGCGCGGCCTCCTCGGTCGCGGCGTCGGAGGTGACCAGGATCAGCGGCGAGCCGGAGGTGATGTCACCCTTCACGGTGAGATCGGCGCCGGGTGCCTTCGTGTCCAGCTCCTTGGCCGCGTCGGCGCCGTCGAGGTTGCGGATCAGGACGTCGCGCGCATCCGTCAGCGACGAGAGGTACAGCAGCGGGTTGTCCGGCGCGTAGTTGGTCTTGTCGCGCTGGGCGTCCAGCAACACGGCCTTGGGGGGCAGCAGTAGGACGGTGCTCTCTGCGGTGTAGCTGGGGCCGGTGGACTTGTAGAGCCCGAAGCCCGCCCCGATCGCCAGCAGGAGTGTGGCAAGGCTCAGGTACCACCAACGAGCCAGAGTGGATGTGAAGTCGCGCAGGTCCACGTGCGTGCCTTTCCGATGTGTTCTTCCCCGAGCTCCAATCATCGCAGGGGGGTGGGGGCATGCCATAATTGGGTCAAAGCGCTCTCTCAGGGAACGGTGAATAGCCTTGGACTCGGGTACTTGACCCAAAGCTGATGGACTGGGGACCAGATGACTTCTGTGGAATTTCTGAAGCTGTGCGGCCGGCGCTGGTATGTGCTGTTGCTGGGCCTTCTGGCCACGTTCGGTCTGACTGCGCTCGCCGCCGGTCCCACCACGGTCTACGCCACCCAGGCGACCGTCAACATCCTCGATCCGGATGGCGGGAAGACCAGAATTGTTGGCTTCCATTCTCCTGATTCCATCGCCGTTGCCAACATTCTTGCCGCCAGGGTGAATGGGGGAGTCAAGACCCCACTCGCGGCCAATCCGGATGTTTCTCTCCAGGCCATTGGAATTCTTGAGGGAACCCATGCCCAAGTGCGAAATGAGGGCAGTCAGTGGATGAGCCGGATCGACGAGCCGGTGATCGACATCAAGTCGGTCGGTTCGGACCCCGAGCAGGTCGCGAAGGAGCTGGACGTCCAGATCGCGGAGGTGCACTCCGAGCTGGCCACGTTCGAATCGGAGCTGAAGGTTCCCAAGGGGCAGAACATGGAACTGACCCTGACGCCGGAGGAACCTGCGGTGGTCAAGGTCAGTACTCACAAGCCGCGTGCCATCCTGGGCTACGGACTGTTCGGCGTGGGCCTCACGCTGCTCAGCGTCGTGCTCGTTGACCGCGCCCTGCGCAGCCGCCGATCCGCCGCCAGCCACTGATGTGTCACCTGTCCCGTTCACCATTGCAGCGGGGCAGGGACGCCCCACGCATCGGTCACGGAACACCATCCACCCGACACGAAACCTTGGGAGCACCATGTCCACCGCCCATGTCTTCCTGACTCGGTTCAACCTCCCCACGGAAGGGGTGGAGAGCCTCATCCGCGCTCGTGAGGGATGGCTCCGCGAACGCATCGAACTCTTCGACAAGTACACCGTGCCGTCGGTTCGTTCCCAGCTGACCGATGACGTGCACTGGATCGTCTACCTGGACACCCAGAGCCCCCAGTGGCTGTTGGACCGGATGGATGTCTGGGAGCGCGAGGGGCTGCTCACTCCGATCCTGCGGGAATCGGTCTCGGGGCAGGAGAGGGCTGACGACATCCGCCGCGTCGTCGGCCGGGACTCGGGGGCCGTGGTGACCTCGAATCTCGACAATGACGACGGTCTGTCCAATGACTTCGTGCTGCGCCTGCGCACGGCCGATGTGGTGGCCGAGCGGCAAGCCATCTACCTCGTCAACGGCTTGATCACCAATGGCAGTCGGATCTACGCGCGCGAGGACCGGGTCAATGCCTTCTGCGCCGTGCGGGAGGATCTCTCGGACCTGGTGACCTGTTGGGTCGACTGGCACAACAGATTGAACCTGCACATGCCGGTGGTGGAGGTAGAGGGTGCTCCAGGGTGGCTCCAGGTGATCCACGGGGCGAATGTCAGCAATCGGGTCCGCGGTCGGATGGTGGAGCCGGGGCCCTTCCTGACTACCTTCCCCGGGCTCCTGGACGGCGTGCAGGCCCCGACGATGGCCGAGCGCGCCCGCGACACCCTGGTCGAGGCACCGCTTCGCAGGGCGCGGGACTCGGCCCGCTCCGGCGTGCGGGCGGGTCTGGTCCGGGCCCTGGGCAAGGAACGCTTCGACGAGGTCAAGTACCGCGGCGGGCGTCTGGCGCGTGGGACGATCTCCGGAGCGCGTCGTCTCGCGCAGCGCGTCGGCAGGGGCTGACCGCCTGGCCGCCCCCAGACGGTCGTCGACACGCTCGGCCGTCGAAAAAGCGAAGGGGTCCCTGCTCCCAACGGGAGCAGGGACCCCTTCGCTCATGACCTGCGACCACCGGTCCGGCGATCAGCCGATCTTGTACACGTGGTAGGTGTACTCGGCGGCGAAGTGGTCGGTGAAGGTGCCGTCGGCATTCGGGGTGATGGTCCGGTTCTCTCCAACCACCTCGATGCGGTGGCCCTTCAGCTGCTCCGGCAGCGTGAAGGTGCGGCTGCCGGCATGGTCGGTGCCGTCCACCATGGCGAAGACATAGGCGGAGCCGTCCTTGGTCTTCAGCATCGTGTCCAGACCCTTGCCGAAGTCCCACTCGTGCGACTGGGTGTTCAGCACCGGCGCCAGGGACTGGATGAAGTTGTTCACCTCGCCCATGGCCTTGACCTGCTCCTTCGCGCAGAAGTTCCGGTCCAGCTGGGCACGTCGGATCAGGTTGCCGTTGTGGCAGGCCTTGTAGTCCTGGTTGTAGTAGATGAGGCCACGGGCCTCGTTGATCACGGAACTCATGGCCGCGCCCTTGAGCTGCTCGGGGCGGATTGGGCCGCGCGAGGCAGTGTCGGGAAGCGTCGGGTCAGCCATCTCGATGAAGTTCCACAGCGGCTGCAGATGGCCGTCCTTCGCGTCCTGCTCACGCATGCCGTTCATCACCTGGCCGTAGCTCGACGACGTGCGGCAGTGGGCCTTCTTCACCGGGAAGATGTAGTAGTCCTCGCGGTGGTTGTCCCAGTCGCAGTAGGGCACGGTGTACCAGTACATGTCCATGCTGGCCGCGTCGGTCAGGGCGAGGTAGTCGTCGCCGTAGTCGAAGTGACTGCTGACCACCATGCCGGTGAAGTTGGCATAGTTGAATCGCGGGGTCTTCTTGCCGGCCTCGCGCGAGGCGCGCATGCGAGCGAGGCCCTCGGCGGGCTCGAAGCGGCCGTCCACCTCGTCGTCCATGAAGTTGCCCACCCAGTGGGTGGACTGGTCGGTGAAGCTCGAGTTCAGCTTGGGTCCGATCCAGTACACGTCATTGCGCTCGAAGAGCTCGTACTTGGTGCTGGGGTCCATCTCCACATAGGTGTTGATGCCCAGGGCCTTGTCGTGCTGCACCTCCTCGTCGGTGCTGACCCCGCCCCACCAGATGGCGATCGGGAAGTGGTCGTCCTTCGACCAACCGGATGCATTGGCATTCGGGTACTTGGCCCAGTACTGGGGGCCGCCCTCCCACGGGACCATGGGCAGCCCAAGGTCCCCGATGGCGCCGGTGGCTGCGGGACGCCGGCTGGGGGTGGCGGGCTCCGCGTCTGCAGCGACCATCTCCTGAGCGCGGCTCGGGCTCGAGCTGGGGAGCGCCGAGGCGGTGGGAGTGGTGCTCGCGCTTGGGGAGGCGGTGGGCGTGGGCGTCGTGCTGGGCGTGGGGGTCACGCTCGGGCTGGCGGACGTCGAGGCGGTCTGCGACGGGGTAGCGACGGGGCGTGCGGCGGTCTCCTCCTCCGGCAGGGTGCTGGGGGCGGGTTCGGGAGCCGTCGAGTGGCTCTCCATCGGCTGGGGTGGGGTCACCACCGGGTAGCAGCCGCTCGTGAGGGTGGTTGCGACGAGTGCAGTGAGTGCCAGAGCGCCAGTGCGCGGCCGACGAGATTTCGAGGTCATGCGTGCTCCGTGTCAGGAAAGTGGTCTGGATCAGCCCAAACTGAGAGGAGCATAGCGATCCTCAGTAAATCTTCACAATTGCTTCAGGGATGGATCGGCACATCCGTCCCAGTCGCCTTCAAGAGTTCACCGGCTGGTCTCGTCGCGTTCCCAGCTGGCCCCGGAATGTCCCTTGCGCTGCTGCACCAGATTGGCCACGCGAGCGCCCACAGAGAAGCCCACATAGGTTGCGGCATCCAGCGGGGCGCGGCGATTGCCCTTGAGGAGCTGCACCAGGGTCCCGCCCGACGATGAAGGAGCGTCATGGGCCTCCTCCACCACGTCCTGGGACGGCCGGTGCACCCGCTGCAGGGTCTTGAGCAGGGCCTTGGACGTGCGGGGCACCTCAACGGGAACGGGGGCGCAGTCCAGCACGGCCTTCTCGTCGTCGGTGAAGCGGGAGTCCACGAACAGGTCGTCGGGTGCCTGCAGCGGGAACTCGCCCCACCGGGAGCGGCCTGCTCGGGAGACGGCATAGATACCAGCCCCCCACAGGGAGCGGAGGACCCCGGGTGTGCGCGAGCGGGCGCGGTAGTAGGCTTGGACCAGGCGGTCGGCGCTGGCGGTGCGGTACTCCAACGGCGGTCGCGCAGCCAAGAGGTTCGTTTCGCTGAGGGCGTCCACCACGGCATTGATGGCGCTGGACGGGGCTGCGATGTCTGCGTCCAGGTAGATGCGGGGAAAGGCATCCTCCGAGTCACCCAGGTGCTCGTCGGCACCGTTCAGGGCGGCCTGCTTGGAGGCGACCGGGAGGTCGATCACCTCGATCGGCAAGCGGTCGGCGAAGCTGTTGGCGATCTGGATGGTGTCATCGGTGCAGCCATTGCACGCGACGAGGACTCGGATGCCCTCGTGCAGATTGCCGTCAGCCAAGGACTCGAGGGTGCGGCCGATGACCATGGCCTCGTTGTGGGCCGGGATGACGATCGATGCCATGTCAGCGCCCCGTGCGGGTGGTCTGCGAAGTCTGGTCGGCACCGCTGGCGGCGGGACGAATCTGGTTGCCGCCGGGGCGGGGCTCACCCTTGGGCAGCTGGTTCCAGGTTCCTCGTCGAGCCAGGTATCCGACGGCGGCCCGGGAGCCGGGCTTGCGAGGGGCCCGCACGGCGTGCTGCGCCGTGAGCACCGCCCGGAAGAGCGCGCTGGAGAGCGGCCCGTGGTTGCTCTCGTAGTCGCGCAGCTTGTTGACCTCCATCAGGGCTTCGAGCTGGGGTGAGGAGCCCGACGCGCCACCGATGTGCTCGCAGCGGGCGCTGGGGATGTAACGGATCCGGAAGCCGAGACGTCGGGCGCGTCGGGCGAAGTCCGTCTCCTCGGAGTACAGGAAGAAGTCCTCGCGCCATTCGCCGACGGCCTGGTTGCAGGCTCGGCTGATCATCAGGGCAGCGCCGCTGGCCCAGTCGACGTCGCGTTCCGAGCTGTACTGCTCGGCCGTGCGCAGGGTGTCGCCGAGCACCACCGGCCGGCTGGCCCACTGGGCGCCGAAGGCCGCTTCGCCCACCTGGGACAGGATCGACGGATCGCGCCGCAGCGAGTGGAAGGGGGTGCCGTCCGAATTGGAGACGAAGGGCACCGTGACGCCGATCGAGGCGTCCTGCAGCAGCGGCTCCACCAGGGCCAGCAGGGACCCGGGCTCCACCACCAGGTCAGGGTTCAGGATTGCGATCGCGTCAGCTTCGTCGTCGAGGTGCTCGCGCGCCACATTGATGCCTGCGGCGTAGCCGACATTTCCGCCGGAGGGGACGAGCCTGGCATCGCCTCGCCGACGGACCTTCTCCACCGTGTCATCGCTGGAGGAATTGTCCACCACGAGGACCCGCAGGTCGAGGGCATCCGTGGCCCCGGCCGGCAGGGAGTCGAGCAGGTTCTCGATCTCGTCGGATGAGTTGTAGGTGACGACCACCGCGGTCACCACGGGGCGGCGGCTGGCGGCTGACTGGGGCTGCGAGGTGTCCATCGATCCATCCTGGTCCGGAGCTGGCGGGCGGTCTCAAGGGGGCGGTCCCGTGCGCCGGCGATGACCTGCGTCACCCCGCCGCGGACCTCCCCGATAGGTCGCGCCCAGCCTAGCGCCCAAGCTGCTCTGGGGCCGCCGCCCAGAACTCGTCTGACTGGCTGAAAGTCTTCTCTGGAAGGAAATCCGACATTTCGCTCCCAGCGAATCCAGGGCCTTGAGCGGGGGCTGACTAGGGCTGAAGTGATTCTTGGTAGTACGAGCCACATGCACCTCGCCGAAAAGTGCCGTCTAGTGTGAAGAAGGCCGGGAAGCCATACGGGGAACGGACCGGCAGCAACCGAGGGGGAAGATGTCCAAGCGAAAGCTGTTGGTGCTCTGGTCCGGGAACTTCTGGGACGGGTTGCCCGCCACAGACCACCACCTGGCACGAGCCCTGGCCGAGTATGTGGACGTGTGCTGGGTGGATCCCACTGTCTCGGTGCACCGCTCGCGGCAGCCAGTGCCCTCCATCGAGCACGTCGAGCAGGGCGTCCGCGTCCTCAAGGTCTCCACGGTCCCAGGGCTGACTCGCCCCGGCCTGCGAAAGATCGCCGAGCTGCACCAGCACCTGGCCGTCAGGGCAATGCTCCAGAAGCTCGGCCCGGTCTGGGCGACGATGTCCGCCTCCTCCAGGGTGAGCCTGCCGCGGCACTGGGGCGGGGTCCGCGTGCTGCACGTCACCGACGACTGGGTGGCGGGTGCACCCATGATGGGGCTCGACGCCGCGTGGATGGAGCGCCTGCTGAACCAGAACATCGCCGTGGCCGACGTGGTCAGCGCCGTTTCCACGGATCTGGTGGACCAGCTCACCCCGCTCGCGCCGCGCCGTTCGGTGGTGCTGGTGCCCAATGCCGCGACGGTGCCGGACGTGCTTCCCGAGGTGGATCGGGACCGCTGCGCAGTCCTCGTGGGCCAGCTCAACGAACGTCTGGACATCAACCTGCTCGAGGCCGTCGTCAATGCCGGCGTCACGCTCCGCATCCTCGGGCCGCGCAGCGATCGTGACCCGGAGGTGGGGCGCCGACTGGATGCCCTCCTGGCCCGCCCGGACGTCGACTGGCGTGGCCCGGTTCCGCACCACGAGGTGGTCGGGTTGCTGGCCAGCGCCTCCGTGGGCATCACGCCCTATGCCACCAATGACTTCAACCGGGCGAGCTTCCCGCTGAAGACGCTCGAATATCTGGCCATCGGATTGCCGGTGGTTTCGACCCCACTGGACTCGCTCCGACTGCTGGACACCGATCTGGTGGACGAGGCGGCCGGACCCGAGGCCTTCGCGGCCAAGGTCTTGCAGCGGGTGGATGAGCCCCGTGACGCCCAGCTGGAGCTGCGCCGCCGGGACTTCGCGGACCAGCACTCCTGGCGGGCCAGGGCGGAGACCCTGTTGGACGCCATCGAGAAGGTCGAAGCCTCCTGACCCGTCCCCCGTAGGGGTGATCAGACCTTTGGCCTCGCCCACGGGGAGTCGGGTGGTGGGTACGGACCGGGGTCCGCCGGTGGCAGGGCATCCGGCTCGGGCACCGGGGACGTCGGTTGCTCGGCCGGATCAGGCGGCTGCGGTGCTGGCAGCGCATCCAGGGCTGCTCGTTGAGCATCGCGTCGCCGGGCTTCGCGGCAGCGGTCCATCTCGTCCAGGACGAGGGTGCGGGCCAGCGGTGCATCCAGTTCCTGCAGTGTGCAGGTGCCGAAGATGCCGGCCGTGGTGTCCACCTGGACGTCGGCCAGACCCATCCGGCGCTGGACCGGACCGGCTTTCAGGTGGACGGACTGCACTCGGGCGTGGTGGACGATCTTCGTCTCGTGCACCAGGCCACCATTGCGGGCCACGATCACATCGTCGTCCAGGCCCCACTGGAAGCTCTTCCAGATGAAGGGGTGGATCGTGCGCACCCGCCGGTCCACACCGTGCATCTCGATCGACGAGAGCCGGAAGCCGGGCCAGACGGCGTCGATGGCCAGTTCCACCTCCTGCCAGGTGCCGGCCGGGAGCAGCACGTCGCTGGCCTCCTTCTCGGCATCCCCACCGCCGTAGCCCAGGACGTCCATCTTCACGCGGTAGAGGCCGAAGGGGCGCCACAACTGGTGCTGGGTGATCTGCAGGCCCTGGATGCGACTGGTCGGCAGCGTCTGGCTGACCAGGCTGGTCATGCCCCGGCTCACCTTGAGCGCCTGCCCGGACCGGACCAAGGAGTAGTTCCACTGCTTGATGACGTCATTGCCAATGATGGTGACCAGCCCTGAGACCAGCGGGATGACGCCGACCAGGGCGCCGAACTGCCGGAACCAGACCATGCTGGCGATCGCCACGGCGCTCAGCACCAGGGTGATGAGGAAGCCCGACGACAGGACGGCAGCGAGCACCAGCCGCTGCGGAGGCACCCGGAGCAAGACCCGCTCGTCCGGCGCCAGATCGTGCAGGATGTCGGCGGTGCCGCGGCTGGCGGCCGACTGTTCTACCGTCACCTGGTGGCCGTGCGCTCGGGCCACCAGGTAGTCCCGCATCTGGTAGGCCCGGGCTCGGCCCAAGTACTCGATGGTCTTGCCGGCGCCGGATCCGACGTCGATGCGCAGCTGCGCCAGGCCCAGCAGGCGGGCGGCCAGGGGCTGCACGACGTCGACCGACTGGATCTTGGTGAAGGGAACCTGGTCTGAATTGTGCTGGATGAAGTTGTGCTCGATCCGAAGCTGGTGGTCATCGACGACGAATCGGGTGAAACGCCAGCTGAAATAGCCGACGATGCCGGTCAGCACCACGTAGGCCGCCAGGAGAGCCCCCAGGAATCCCAGGTCGCGCAGGCTCAAGGCCTGCGCGCCGCCGCTCTTGCCCAGGTTCTCCACCACGTCCTGTCCGACGACGAAGGCCAGACCCACGAGCGCCATCCAACCCTTGATGATCGGCGTGGCCGGGTGCGGACGTTCCATCAGCGGCGCGGCCGGGGGATCGGCAGGCGGCGCCATGGCGTCGGGCGGGGCAGCTTCCGTGGCCTCTGGGGTGGCAGGTACGGGGCTCAGACGTTCGGGCTCGGTCACAGGCCCACCGCCTGCTGCTCGCCGAGCTGGCTGAGGCGGTCTCGCAGCATGTCCGCGTCAGCCTGGGGGAGTCCCGGAATCGTCGCGTCGGTACCCGCGGACGCGGTCTCCAGGGTCACGGTGGCCAGACCGAAGTGCCGCTCGATCGGCCCCGAGTTCACGGTGACCACCTGCATCCGGCCGTACGGCACGACGGTCAGGCGACGCCACATCAGGCCCTCACGGATGTAGAGGTCCGTCTCGCGCTCGGCATAGCCCCACTGGCGGTACACCCGTCCCATCCGGTGCCAACGGTAGAAGATCCACCCGGCGCAGAGAGCCGCCAGAACCGCACCAGACCACCACTCGTGGAACCAACCCAGGGCTGCACAGGCCGGCAGCAGCAGGATGGGCCAGACGATGAGGATCATCAACCGCTTCATGGTCAGGTAGCGCGGTGAAAGAGGGTGCCAGCTGTCCACGGGGGCGTCGAAGGTCTCCACGCCCCAAATGTAGGGGGCGCCCAGCCCGATGTCCTCACCCTGTCGTCGGATTCATCAGACCGAGGGAGGGGGCGGATCAGCGGGTCAGGCCGAGGCGCTGGCCGAGCCCTTGGTGCTGGGGACCCAGCACCTTGATCTCGCCCAGCAGGACCAGGCCACGCAGCACGACGGTGGGGGCGTGGGGTGGAGTCGGCACCATGCCCTTCATGGTCACCTCACCCATGACGCAGGTGGTCTCGTCACGCACGTGAACACCTTGGGGAACCTTGATCTTGATGTCACCCATCACGACGGGGACGGTGACGATGCACTCGTGGGCGTCGAAGACCGCCTGGGTGAGATCGATCTTCGCGTCACCGAGCATGATGAAACCGGTGGTGCGGCGCCGCAGGCGCCAGGAGCCCTCACGTCGGGCCGTGCTGAGGACGCCCACCAGGTTGTCCGGCTGGTCGCTCGCGCCGGAGGGATCGACCACCACACCGCCAGCTCCCGCCGCCATAGGGGCGGGGGCGGGCAGCCGGAGGGTCTGCCCCGGTGCGGGCATGAGGTCCTCGGTGAGGGGCGTCAGGTCACCGAAGGTTCGGGCCCGCCAGGTGGCATCGAGCCGCTCCTCGAGTTCCTCGTGGGTGATGCGGCCATCGGCATAGGCGGTGTTGAGCAGCTCGGCCACCAGATTGCGGTCGGCGTCGGCGCAACGGATCTCGGGAGAAGGAGTGCTCATGCCACGAACCTAGGCCATGCCGGGGGGTCTTGTGAACCGCAATCCGGGTGCCCTCCGGGGGATTCAGGGGTTGGTCCGGTCGGTTCAGGGGCTGTTCATGCCGGCCAGGGATTCGGGAAGGACACCTTTCCGTCGTGGGACCCACTCGAGCCGCGCAGTCGATCTGGGAATGACGACGGGCCTCGCCAACTGTGTGTTGGCAAGGCCCTTCGTTGTGGAGCGGGCGACGGGAATCGAACCCGCGTGTCCAGCTTGGGAATCCGGGCGAGCGGTCGTTCTGGGCGTCGTGGCAGGCGTGGGACGGACTCGATAGTGACCGTGGATGACCGTTCGTTGCCGAGTGATTGGGCACGATTGGGCAGGGCCGCGCGGCCGGTGTTCGATTTCGTGAGAACTCCGCGGAGCGGGTCAGGCGGCTTGGTGTTTGGGCGTGATGGTGATCTGGCCGCCCAGGGCTTCGATGACCTTGGCGATGGTCTGGAAGGACGGGTTGCCGGTGGTGCTGAGGGACTTGTAAAGGGACTCGCGGCCGACGCCGGCGGTGCGTGCGATGTCGGTCATGCCTTTGGCCTTGGCGATGTCGCCGAGGGCGGCCTGGAGGAGCTGGGGGTCGCCGGTGCGGGCGGCCTCGTCGAGGTAGGCGAGCATGTCGTCGGTGGTCTCGAGGTAGTCGCTGGCGTCCCAGCGGCGGACGGTGATGGTCATTGCTGGTCCTTTCGCAGGTGGGTGGCCAGAGTCTTGGCCTTGTCGATGTCGGCTTGTTGGGTGGTCTTGTCGCCGCCGATGAGCAGCAGGACGATGGCGTCGCCCCTGTGGGGGTGTAGTAGACGCGATATCCGGGGCCGAAGTGGAAGCGCATCTCGAGGACCTGGTCTCCGACGGGTTTGAGGTCGCCCACCATCTCACCCAGTAGCTGGCAACGGCGCAGGGCGATGCTGATGCGCGCTCTCGCTTGGGTGTCCTTGAGTTTGCGGAACCACTTGTCGTAGGCATCCGTCGTGAAGATCTCCACGCGAGGAGTGTATCCCACTGGATACGAACCTTGGGGGTGAGCCGCTGACGGAGGGTGGTTCGGGAGAGATTGAGCGCGAAGTGGCTTGGGCTCTGTGTCCTGGGTTGTTTGAAGGGCCTCGCCAATTCGTTGGCAAGGCCCTTCAGTGTGGAGCGGGCGACGGGAATCGAACCCGCGTGTCCAGCTTGGGAAGCTGGCGCTCTACCATTGAGCTACGCCCGCATGCCTGAGGAATCCCTTGAGGCATCCGCCAGTGTAGCGCACCCGTGGAGGGTCGCGCTCCCAGTGGACACGGACTTCGACGCACCCCCACCCCGGCTGGCTGCGGCTCGCACCTCGCCCCTGCCCGCGGCATGCTGGGAAGACCATGGCCTGCACGCATCTGTCCCGTCGCACACTGCTCACCTCCGCCCTGGGGCTGGGGGCGATCGCTGCGCTCCCGGGTTGCACACCAGATCGCGACGGAACCGTGGACCCCTACTCGGATGCGGTGGTCATCGCGCATCGCGGTGGCGGGCGCAACTGGCCGGAGATGACGCTGTTCGCCTACCAGAACGCGGCCCGGCTGCCACGGCTGACCGCCATGGAGGTCTCGGTGCACCGCACGCGAGACGGCGTGCTGGTCTGCCATCACGACGTCGACACCTCCCGGGTGGGGGATCGTCGCCTGGTGATCGCCCAGAGCACCTGGGATGAGCTGCGTCAGGTGCGGATCACGCCCCGGGAGACCGACGACCCGGACCAGCCCACCCAGCCGATCACCCGCTTCGAGGAGCTGTTGGAGGCCTGGCCCGAGCAGATGACCATGTGGGCCGAGCCCAAGGCCCTCGATGCCGTCGATCCACTCTTCCAGACGCTTTCCCGACTGCCGGACCTGAGGGTCGTGTGGAAACGCCCGATCAATGCCCCCGGCTTCGAGGAGGCCAAGATGCAGGGCTGGGGAACCTTCGGCTATGTCCTCGACGGCGAACAGCAGACCGGTTACCTCAAGGACGTCGCGCCGTCGAAGTGGATGGACATGGTGGGAGTGCAGGCCTCGGCCAGCGACGAGCGGGTGCGCGAGGTGGTCGGGATCGCTGGCACCTACGGCAGCCGCACCGTCATGTGGCCACTGAACACCCTCGACGAACGGGATCGAGCCCTCCACCTGGGCTGCCGCGGTCTGATGGCGTCGAATGTGCGCGACCTGGTTGCGGCGCCGATGCCGGACTGACGGCTTCAGCGGGCGTGCCGACGAACCTCGTTGGCGACCTGCCGGAAGATCTCCTCGCCCAGCGCGGCCCCGGTCCGGCGCACCGATGAGGGAGCGATGCGGACCACCCGATCCACCCGCGCCTCGCTCGGACGCCCCTTGCGGTCCCACGCACCGCTGCCGATGTCGACCCAGAACCTGCCCTGGCTGGCCTCCTGGGCCGCATCCCGGTCATGGTCCTGGCTGGTGAGCGGCAGGGCCAGCAGCCATCCGTCGGCCTCGCCGATCAACAGCACGGGACGATCCTTGCCCTGCGAGTGGTCCTCCTCATAGGGAACCCAGCCCCAGACGACCTCACCGGGATCGGGATGGTCGCCGGGCTCGGGGTGGTAGCTGATGGGTGGCTCGCCGGTGAAGTCACCGGGGTAGGCGATCGTGGGCTGGCTCTGGCCACGGGAGCCTCGCGAACTGCGGGTCTGCTGGCCTCCGTCGGCAGGCCGGTTGCTGGTGGGCCGGCTGCGGCCGGAGCGGTCGAGCGAGCGCAGCCCCTCCTTGACCAGGGCGCTGGCCACATCGGTCAGCAGGGCTCGAAAGTTGAATGCCATCATCGCCTCACGGGATCGAAGGGTGGCCAGTGGGCTGGCCCCGGCCACGGCGCATGTCGCCGGTGCCGGTCATCTGAACGTGGTCATCGGTAGCGGGGCAGTGGTCCGTAGACCACGCGCTCCGCAGGGGCCAGGGGCGCCGGGGTGCCCGCGCGGAAGCGCTCCCAGTGCCCGAAGTAGCGGGTCACCGGAGGCAGCCACAGCAGGATGGTGGCGAGCGCCGCCAGAGCTGGCGCCAGCAGCGCCCACGGGGAGATGAGCCAACCCAGACACCCCACGACAACGGCGACGATGGCCGCGATGCGGGACCAGCGGTGCCCATTCCACGAGTTGAACGCCGCGATCGCCGGCGCAGCCGTCGTGATGCCCCCGATGGCGAAGACCAATGTGACGGCCACCACGGAGCGCCAACCGCCCGGCCGGGGTTGCCACAGCTCCACCAGCGTCGACGAGTGGGCAAAGGTGTGCATGTGGATCGCCCGCCACCAGGACCAGGCCAGGGCAGCGGCCGAGACGAGTGAGGCTCCGTGCAGGAGGACATTGGCGGCCACCATCAGCTTGGCCCTGCGGGGCTGACCGGTGTTGGCGCTGATCGGCAGGTCCGGGTGCACGAGGGGGTTGGGGGGCAGCGTCGCGATCGGTTCATCGCCCTGCGCGGTTGCTGCGTTGTCCACGTCCACCTCCTGGTTCGGCCGGTCGGGCCACGGTGGCCGTCGTCGGCGTCCACCCTACCTGCGAGGTGCAGTCTGGACGGGGCGCCCCGCGCGCCCGTCGCAGCGTGGATGGCCGAGCGTGCTCAGGACAGCGTCGCGGGAGCCAGACCGTCGAGGCACTGCTGCACGCAGGCGCCGATCCAGTCGGCCAGTTCCTCGGGGGAGGCCTTGGTGTAGTGGTCCAACTGGAAGACGTAGCGCATCATGGCCATGCCCAGGATCTGGCTCGCGGCCAGTTCCGCGCCGCGCTCGTCGCGCTCCCCGTCGGCGTCGAGCGCCGGGATGCGGGCCAGCACCTCCTGGGTGAAGAACTCGCGCAGGGGACGAACCGCCTGTTCGGGAACCTCGGCGGAGTGCAGGAGGGTTTGCAGGGAGCCGCGGGCGGCCGCGTCATCCCAGATGCCCAGGAAGGTGAGCACCAGTTCGCGGCCCAATTCGGAGCGGGGGCACAGTTCCAGGGCCCCGAGGCGTTCCACGGGGTTGACCCCCGAATCCGCGATGGTGGCGAAGAAGACCGCCGGCTTGCCGTGGAAGTAGTGGTGCACCAGGGCGGGATCCACGTCGGCATCGCGGGCGATGGCGCGCAGGGAAACCTTGGTGTAGCCGTTCGCGGCGAAGAGGCGACGTGCGCTGTTCAGGATCTGGGTGCGGGTGTCCGCGCCAGCGGGGCGACGGCCGCGACGGCGGCGCGACGGTGTGTCCGGACTCGTGGGCGTCTCGGCCGTCGCCCCGAAGCCGGGATCGTGGGCCGCGCTCAACGCGGAGGCGGGGAGGGCAGGTTCGGGGACTGGCGTGTCGAGCACCGGTGTCTCGGGCACGGGGTCCGGCTGGGCGGTGGAGGAGTTGTTCAACATGGGTTCTGCGTCTTCTTCAGGGGTTCCACTGCGGGGTGCTGGGAACCGGTGGATTGGTTGGCTGGGGCTGGATGGACGGACGTTCAGTGGCCAAGGGTTCTCGAGGTCCCGAGTGACACCAGTTCGCGCACTTCGTCGAAGAGTTCTGGGAGGTTCGTGGTTGACCACCAGCGCACATCGCTCGATTCCTCAGTAATTGATGGAAGTGTAGGGCTTGCCAGGGCGAGGAAGCGGACGTCGAAGTGGCGCGTGGGGCGCGAGCCCCGGCAGGTGATGGGATGCACGTCGATGTGCAGCGGCACCGGATCGATCCGCAGGTCCGGCAGGCCCGTCTCCTCGCGGGCTTCACGCAGCGCAGCCCCCGCCAGACTGCTGTCCGACGCCTCCAGGTGCCCGCCCGGTTGGAGCCAGGCCTGCACGATCCGGTGGTGGACCAGGCAGGTCTGCAACCCGTCGGGGGTGAGGACCAGAGCGGACGCGGTGAGGTGGCCGGGCAGGCAGGACCGCTCGCAGGCGTCCTCGCGCGCGTCGAGCAGGCCCAGCGTCGCCTCGCGCAAGGCGCGTTGCCCCGCGGTGGGAGCAGTCCACTCCCGCAGGGTCCGGTGCGCACTCGCGTGCAGGCTCTCCAGCATGACGAGAAATCTACCCCAAAGGGTGAAGCAAGTGGAGATGGCTAGGCTGGCCGCATGAACTCCGTTCCAGGCTGGCACACCGTGGTCTTCGACCTCGACGGCACCCTGTGCAACACCATCGATCTGATCCTCGCCTCCTTCAGACATGCACACACCGCGGTCCTGGGAGTCGAGCTCGACGAGGGGGAGGCGCGTTCCTGGATCGGGCGGACCCTGGTTGACATCTACGAGCCGTACGGCGAGCGCGCCCAGATGCTCCACGACGCCTACATGGAGTTCAACCTGGCCAATCTGGAAGCCCTGCAGACCAGCTACGACGGCGTCGTTGGCCTGGTGCAGGACCTCCGGGACGCGGGACTGGCCATCGCAGTGGCCACCAGCAAGCGTCGCTCCTCGGCCGAGCGCAGTCTGGCGGCGGCCGGATTGACGGGCATCATCCCGCTGGCCGTCGGGATGGAGGACACCACCGCACACAAGCCTGACCCGGAACCGATCCGCCGGGCCGTCGAGGTGCTGGGTGGGGTGCCGGAGGATGCGGTCTACGTCGGCGACGCCGTGGTGGACGTCCAGGCGGCCAGGGCCGCGGGACTTGCGCAGATCGCCGTCACGTGGGGTGCCGGCGACCGGACGGACCTGATGCTGGAGAATCCCACCGCCGTGGTGGACAGCGTCGACGAGCTGGCCCGCTGGTTGCTCACCAGCGACTGACACCCCGCGCGGGCGTCCCAGCCACAGCGTTCAGCCAACCGTTTCCAGACAACGGTCCTTCTGGAGCGCCCGCACCAGACCACAGACGCACGGGAGCCCCGGATCCTGGTGGATCCGGGGCTCCCGTGCCCGCCGCCGTCGAGCCGTCAGCTCACGGGGACGGGGGTGCCGCTGGAGGTCAGGGCTTCATGGTTCCCTCGGCCAGGAACTTCGAGTGCCACGACAGCGACTTGGTGAGGTCGTGCGGGGTGTGCTGGCCGTTGGCCACCTTCTGCGCGTGCTCGAAGTAGTCGAGCAGTGCGTCCTTGTAGTCCGGGTGGGCGCAGTTCTCGATGATCTTCTTCGCGCGCTGGCGGGGAGCCAGACCACGCAGGTCGGCCAGACCCTGCTCGGTGATGATGACCGAGACGTCGTGCTCGGTGTGGTCGACGTGGTTGACCATCGGGACGATGGCCGAGATGTCACCACCCTTGGCCGTCGACGGCGAGACGAAGACGCTGAACGCGGCATTGCGCGTGAAGTCGCCCGAACCGCCGATGCCGTTCATCATCCGCGAGCCCATCACGTGGGTGGAGTTCACGTTGCCGTAGATGTCGGCCTCGATCATGCCGTTGGTGGCGATGACACCCATGCGGCGGATGGCCTCCGGGTGGTTCGAGACGTCCTGGGGGCGCAGGATGATCTTCTTGGCGTACTCCGAGGCGTTGTCGTTCATCTTCTCGGCGTACTCCGGCGACAGCGAGAAGGCCGTGGCGGAGGCGACGGTCAGCTTGCCCGAGTCGAGCAGGTCGACCATGCCGTCCTGGATGACCTCGGTGTAGGAGGTCAGGTTCTCGTAGTCGCTCTCGAGCAGGCCGGCGAGCACGGCATTGGCGATGTTGCCCACGCCCGACTGCAGCGGGTTCAGGTGCTCGTTCAGACGGCCGGCCTTGACCTCCTGGTCGAAGAAGTCCAGCAGGTAGCCGGCGATCTTCTTCGAGTCCTCGTCCAGGGGCTTGAAGGGCGAGTTGCGGTCAGGGCCGCTGGTCTCGATGACTGCGACGACCTTCGACGGGTCGATCGTGTAGACCTTGTCACCGATGCGGTCGCTCGGCTTGGTGATGGGCAGCGGCTTGCGGTTCGGCGGCAGCTCGGCGATGTCGTAGTAGATGTCGTGCATGCCGTAGAGGCCCTCGGACTGCCACTCGTTGACCTCGATGATGATCTTCTTGGCCAGCGTCAGGTAGGTGCGGTTCATGCCCACCGAGGAGGAGGGGACGACCGAGCCGTCGGCCAGGATCGAGGAGGCCTCGATGACGGCGTAGTCCAGGTCACCGAAGAAGCCGTAGGCCATCTGGTTGGCCAGGTGGCTCAGGTGGATGTCCGAGTAGTAGGTGGAGCCCTCGTTGATCTTGTTCCGCAACACCGGGTCGGACTGGTAGGGGGTGCGGAAGTTCAGGCCGTCGACGCCGGCCAGCTCACCGTCGAGCTCGGGAGCGGTCGAGGCGCCGGTGAACGAGTCGATGCGGAAGTCGCTGCCCTTGGCGCGCTCCTCCTTGATGCGGGCGGCCAGCGCAACCGGGAATTCCTTGGGGTAGCCGGAGCCGGTGAAGCCGGCGAAGCCGATCTTGCTGCCGGGCTCGATCAGGGCAGCGGCGTCGGCGGCCGACATGACCTTGCTGCGGAACTGCTCGTTGGCAATCCGTCCTGCCATCTTTCCTCCTTGAAGAATGGGCCCTTGTGTACCGTCGGGTGACCGACGAGCTCCGCCGTCGCTGGCGGTACCGGGCTGGTGGGACAAAGGTTACATGTCCGGCCACCGTGGCGGGAGCCCCTGTCAGGGACCGGATCGGACGTGCGTCGGGTGCGGTCGGGATTGGTCATTCGCCAGCCCTGCCGGCCTGCGTGAACCTGATCTCCCGTGGACATGGCGGTGGGCTCCACCCTGATCCAGGGTAGAGCCCACCAGTTGCCGTCAGAGCCGTATCGCCATCGGACCCCTGTCGCCATCGGACGAAGCCGGGGCTGCGGTCAGGCGAGCAGGCGAATGCCCTGCCAGTTCCAGCCGATCTGCTGCGCCGGGGCCCACACACCGCCCTGGTTGATGTACTTGTACAGGTTGCCGTCGCTGCGGCGGGCGATCAGATCGCTGAGGCTGTCGCCGTTGAGCGAGCCGGGCGAGCTCACGGTCTGCATCGCACCCCAGCCGTGACCCACCCGGCGCGGGGTCGTGAAGGTCTCGTCGGTGCTCAGGGAGACCGTGTGGGCCCACATGGTCCCGTCCTCGCGGATGGTGACCAGGTCTCCCAGCTGGTCCTTGTTGAAGTCACGCGTGGCAATGGTCTTCACCGTCGTGCCCCAGCCGGTAGCGATCTCGATCGGGTCGCCCAGACCATCGACCATGATGTCGAACATGTACAGGACATCGCCCTTGCTGGCGATCAGTGCATGGGAGCCGAAGCTCAACGGCGAGTTGGTGCCCGTGATGGTGAAGTTCGTGTACCCGTCGAGGCCGCTGGCGATCCGAGTTCCATTGGAGAATCGTCCGGCACCCTTGTTGTCGTAACGCCACAGCGTGCCGTCATTGCGGACGGCGAGCAAGTAGTTGCCCGTGCCCTCGCCCTCGATCTCATTGACCTGCTGCATGAAGACCATGCTGTTCCAGCCAGTGCCGGCCTTGATGCCGGTGGCCAGGGTGGTGGCCGTCATGCGGTAGTAGTACAAGTCCCCGGTGCCGGCCTGGATGCCCAGCACGTCGGCCTTTCCGTCGCGGTTCTGGTCGCCGTCGACGGGGCGCGACGGGGAGCCGGTGCAGGGCTTCACGAGGGTGCTGCCGCTGGTGCTGGGGTAGTCGGCCGTGGCGGGGGCGCCCAGCCACACATAGCTGCCACCGGGCAGTCCGGTCAGGGTGCGGGTGGTCCCGGCGGGCACCTCGACGTAGTCGCCGCTGTCCACCAACGTGATCCAGGCCGACGAGGTGGTGTTGGTCACCTTGAGCACGCCGCAGCTCGGCGAGGTGACGGTGGTGCCCGCAGCGGAGGCGGGACTGGCGACCGCGAACGACGCGGTCAGGGCGGCGGCGCACATGACGCCGGCGACTGTTCTCTTCATGGGTGCCCTTGCGTTCAGTCGGTGCAGGATCTGTCCCGATCGGACTCAGCGTAGAACCTTGACCAATGAGTGGTCAGGCGGCTCGGGTGCCTTCAGGAAACGTACAGCCTCGACGATGTCACCGCAGGTCTGGGTTTGTTCCACCGTGACGTCCGGCCTGTTCGTGCGGCCCTGACGTCACGGCAGTTGCAGGAAGGCGCGCACTGCGTCCAGTCGGGGGAAGCTGATCGTCGCATCCGCCTGGGTGGCGGCAACCGGCTTGGCGCAATAGGCAACGCCGAGCCCGGCCTCGCCCAGCATGTCCAGATCATTGGCACCGTCGCCGACGGCGACGGTCTGGGCGGCCGTGCAGCCTGCCAGCTCGGCGCAGCGCAACAGGTGACGGCGCTTCGCGGCCCGGTCGACGACCTCCCCGCGAGTGAGTCCGGTGAGACGGCCGTCGCGCACCTCGAACCGATTGGCGGTGATGTGGTCGATGCCCAGCCCCTCGACGAGGGGCTCGACCACCTCTGTGAAACCGCCCGAGACCAGTCCGACCTGACCACCTGCCTGCTTGACCGAGCGGATCAGCTCCAGCGCCCCGGGGCTGAACTCCAGCTCCCGACGCACCTCGTCCAGGACGGAGACATCCAGACCAGCCAGGGTGGCCACCCGCGCCCGCAGGGAGGCCGCGAAGTCCAGCTCGCCCCGCATGGCGCTCTCCGTGATGGCGGCCACCTGCTCACCCGTCCCCGCGCGGTGCGCCACTTCGTCGATCACCTCGGAGGTGATCAGGGTGGAGTCGACGTCCATCATCAGCAGGCGGGGCGGCATGCTGGCCAGTGGCTCCTCGACGACGGCGGCATCGATGCCGAGGCGTCCGGCAGCCCCCCGGATGAGGGACCGGGTGCGGACCAGGTCATCGAGCTCGCCCAGTGCACTGGCCACATGGCCCCAAGGCGTGCACTCTCGGCGCTCCTCACGAGGGCTGGACAGCTGCTCCAGGGCGAGGGTGGCCAAGGACTCGGGCACCTCGGAGGCTGAGGTCAGGACAATGCGTACGGTCTGGGGCACGGGAACAGATTAGGCAATGCGGCACGCGCCCGGGCAATTGGTGGTCCACTGCGGGGGTTGGGCAACAGGACCGTTCAAGCCAGTTGGGGGTTCAGGGCCGTTGGGGGTTCAGGGCCGTTGGGGGTTCAGGGCCGTTGGGTGCTCAGGTCAGGCAGAGGGCCAGGGCCACCAGGCTCAGCACGACCTCGAGGGCCCCCACCTGGGCTGGGCGGATGGTCCGGCCGCGTTGGGGTCCGAACCAGGGCAGTGCCCAGGCGCGCAGCGTCCCCACCGCGAAGAAGGCCGCCCAGCCCCAGCTGGTCACATCCAGCACGGCCATGGTCGTGGCGATCAACGTCCACGCGAAGTGCCAAGCCATCGAGGCCCACACCCAGCCAGGCTTGTTGCGCTCCCGGATGAGGGTCTTGACGACGAAGACGGTCCCGAAGAAGTAGCCGAACAGTGCAGGGGCGAGCCAGGTGCGGGCGTCGAGGCCATGGCTGGCCACGGCCTGCGGGGTGGTGAAGGGCAGGATCCAGGCCAGCAGGCTGGCGGCCAACACCGTGCACAGACCCGAGAGCAGGGCCCGGTCATGGCGCCGACTCGTCAGCCACAGGGCCGTGCCCAGCAGGGGCAGGTAGACCGGCAGCCACCACAGCAGTGGCAATCCACCCAGCGCCAGCGTGGCGACTCCCGTCGCTGCCGAGACCAAGCCGTAGGTGAGCACCGCGGGAAGGTACTGCCCCCGTCGGCGCGGGGCGGCCTTGAGCCACAGGCCCGTCGCATTGAAACAGAAGTAGCCCACCAGCCAGGTGGCAGCCAGGGGCCAGGCCCAGGCCGGCAGGCCGACGTGGCTGCGCAGCGTCAGCCCGACGACGAGTGGGACGAAGAGCATGGCCCATGCCCCGTGCTGCTGGGGGATCCAGGCCCCTTTGGCTCGTGCTGGCGTGACCCGTGCTGGCATGACCCGTGCTGGCATGGCGCCATATTACCCCGGATCAATCCGGAGTAATTGATGGGTGGGTCAGCGGACCTCGGTGTGGGTCACCGTGTACTTCGGGTTCTGCTGCACCACGACGGTGCGCCCCAGCACCTCGTTGAGACGGGCGCGCCACGGCAGGTGCGAGTTGTACACACACCAGAATTCGCCCCCGGGACGAAGCACCCGCGCGGCCTGTGCGAACATCTCCAGAGCCGGGCCGGACTCCTTGGCGTGGCCAATGTGGAAGGGCGGATTGGTCACCAGGATGTCCAGGGAATCGGTCTCGAAGTCCGCCAGGCCGTCGCGCCACAGCACGTCCACGCGGACATCATTCGCCTCGGCGGTCAGCCGGGTGGCCTCGACGGCCGCCCAGGACACGTCGCTGGCCATCACGTGGGCCGTGCGGAAACGGCGGGAGAGCAGCGTGGCCAACACGCCGTTTCCGCATCCCAGGTCAAGCACCTGCAAGGCGCCACCCTCATTGCCTGCGGCCTGCGACGGGCTGCCCCCCACCTGCTTGCCGATCCTGCCCAGATTGTCGGTGAGCAGGCGGGTGCCCGCATCCACCTTGGCTCCGGCGAAGGTGTTGCCGTGGGCCCACAGTTCCAGATCGAGGTCGGCATGCTTCTTCGAACGGGGCCACGTGGCCTCCGACGGGTAGGGCAGGCGCGCGTGCAGCACGCGTGACTTCTGCCGCCCCAGTGAGGCATTGACCGAGCCGAAGTGGGTCAGCAGCACCTCATTCATGCTCAGGGTCATGTGCTTGACCCGGCCGCCGGCCACGACACGCACCTCGGGATCGGCCAGATTGGCCACCAGCTCCGCGTACTCGTCCAGACCCGCGAGGCTCTTGGGCAGCCGCATCCAGACCAGATCTGCCCCCGTCAGCGCGTCGACCAGGGACTCGGCCAGCAGCTCCGGGGGGAGCTCCTGACGCTCGCGCAGGTCGTCGCTCCACACCAGAACCTCATCGGCCACGTCACGGGCACGCTCCACCAGCGCAGGGGCGTCGAGCAGGACGAGGCGACGGGCACGGGCCCCCTCGGTGATGTCCAGGGATTCGTCGGCGATCAGCAGGTCAACAGGGTCAGTCTCAAGCACGCTCCCAGTCTCCCAGTCGAGCGGCGGAAAACCCGCATCGACGCCGCCGCGGGCCCGCGCGCGGTGCTGCAGGGCGGGCCCCGGCGCAGCCTCGTCAGTGCGACGTTGTAGGTTGTCGCCATGGCAATGGAGCCGCTGCAGATCCACGTGATCGCCGATTCCACCGGGGAGACGGCGGCACGGCTGGCGCGCGCCGCCCAGGCGCAGTTCACCAACATCTCCGCGACCATCGTCCGGCATCCTCGCGTGAGCACCCCGGAGGCACTGTTCGCCATCTTCGACGGGCTGCGCGGGTCCCAGACTGATGAGCCCCACATTCGCCGGGTGGTGCTGTTCACGCTGGTCAATGAACACATGCGCACGCTGGTCACCACCGCCTGCCAGGAGCTGTCGCTGCCCTGCGCAGACATCCTGGGCGGCACCCTTGCCGCCTTCGAGGCCGCCACGGGTGCCGAGGCCGACGAGGTGGCGCGTCGTCCCGTTGGTGTGGAGGCCGACTACTTCGAGCGCATCTCGGCGATGGAGTTCGCCGTGCGCAATGATGACGGTGCCATCCCCGAAGCCCTGCGCGACTGTGACATCTGCCTGGTCGGCGCCTCCCGATCAGGCAAGACCCCGCTGAGCATCTACTTGGGCTACTTGGGATACAAGACGGTCAATGTGCCCCTGGTGCCGGGCATCGCGCCGCCCGAGGAACTCTTCGGCCTCACCCGCTGGCGGATCGTCGGGCTCACGATCGACCCGGAACGGTTGCTCGCCATCCGCAACCGACGGGTCAAGGGTCTGGGCGGCTTTGGTACCAAGGACGGGTATGCAGACCTGGTGCAGATCTACGACGAGCTCGACGAGGTCGGCAGGATCCAGCGCCGTCTGGGGTGCCCTGTGATCGACACCACCGGCCTGGCGCTGGAGGAGGCCGCGGTGCGGGTGATCGACATCGTCGACGATCGTGCCCGCAAGGCAGGCTCCGCGCTGCGGCGCCCGGCAGGGAGTCTGATGGTGAGGCCCTGAGGCCGGGTCGTCGACGAGCGGCCAGGGCGACGGCAAGAACCTCCCCGCCTGTGGGTGGGGCACAACTGAACATGACCTCGGGTAATGACCCACAGGGTGGCCGCGGGCCATCCGGAGCACGGAACCAAAGGAGATTCCACGTGACCGAGAAGTACATCTACGACCTGCACGAGGGCGACGCCACCATGCGCAACCTGCTGGGCGGCAAGGGTGCAGGCGTGGCCGAGATGGCCAAGGTTGGCGTGCCCGTCCCCGATGCCTTCACCGTGACCACCACGGCCAGCGTCGAGACGATGAAGCGCGGCGGCCAGTGGCCCGAGGAGCTGGCTGGTCAGGTGGCAGAGGCCCTCAAGCGTCTCGAGGAGCGCACGGGCCGCGTGCTGGGCGGCAAGGACAAGCCGCTGCTGCTGAGCGTCCGTTCGGGAGCCGTGGTCTCCATGCCCGGCATGATGGACACCATCCTCAACCTGGGCATCAGCGACGAGACGGTCCCGGCCATCGTGGAGGAGTCCGGCAACGAGCGCTTCGCGTGGGACTGCTACCGCCGCTTCATCCAGATGTACGGCGAGGTGGTGGAGGGCGTCGATGCCCACGCCTACGAGGACGCGCTGACCAACATGAAGGACCGCAAGGGGGTCCAGCAGGACACCGAGCTGAGCGCCGACGACCTCAAGGAGCTGGTTGAGGAGTTCAAGCAGATCAGCAATGACGCCCTGGGCGGCGAGTGGACCACCGACCCCGTCGAGCAGCTGAACCGCGCCATCAATGCCGTCTTCAAGAGCTGGCTCAACCCGCGCGCCGACGTCTACCGCAAGGCCAACGGCATCTCGGCTGACTACGGCACCGCCGTCAATGTGATGCAGATGGTCTTCGGCAACCGAGGTGAGACGTCGGCCACCGGTGTGTGCTTCACCCGCAACCCGTCCACTGGTGCCAATGAGCTCTACGGTGAGTTCCTGGTCAATGCCCAGGGCGAGGACGTGGTCGCGGGTATCCGTACTCCGCGCCCGCTGGCCGAAATGCAGGAAGTCCTGCCCGAGGCCTACCAGCAACTCATCGACACGATGAAGAAGATGGAGCTGCACTACAGGGACATGCAGGACATGGAGTTCACCATCGAGAATGGCAAGCTCTACCTGCTGCAGACCCGCAACGGCAAGCGCACCGCCGCCGCCGCGCTGAAGGTGGCCAGTGACCTCGTCGACGAGGGGGTCATCGACAAGACCGAGGCGCTCAACCGCATCGAACCCGCCCAGCTCGACCAGTTGCTGCACCCGGCCATCGACCCGAACCATGGCCGCACGGCCATTGCGAAGGGCCTGCCCGCCAGCCCCGGCGCCGCGGTCGGTGAGATCGTCTTCGACGCCGAGGTGGCCGCCGAGCGCGGTGGCAGGGGCGAGCCCATCGTCCTGGTGCGGTTCGAGACCACCCCGGATGACATCGCCGGCGTTATCGTCTGCCAGGGCATCCTCACGGCCCACGGTGGCATGACCTCGCACGCCGCGGTCGTGGCGCGTGGCATGGGCAAGCCCTGCGTCGCCGGCGCCGCGGGCATCAAGATCGACCCCGTCGCCAAGACGCTCACGATCGGTGAGACGGTCTTCAACGAGGGCGACGTGATCACCCTCAATGGCTCCACTGGTGAGGTCTTCGGTGAGGCCCTCGAACTGATCCCGCCGCAGATCAACGAAGACTTTCAGAAGGTCGTCGGGTGGGCCGACGAGGTGCGCACCATGGGTGTGCGCGCCAACGCCGAGACCTTCGAGGACGCCAGCAAGGCCCGCGAGCTGGGCGCCGAGGGCATCGGGCTGTGCCGCACCGAGCACATGTTCTTCGGCGCCGACCGTCTGCCTGCGGTGCGCGAGATGATCACCGCCGACAATTCCGAGCAGCGAGCCGCCGCCCTGGAGAAGATCCTGCCCATGCAGCAGGCGGACTTCGAAGCGGTCTTCACGGCCATGAAGGGCCTGCCGGTCACCGTCCGCCTGCTGGACCCGCCGCTCCACGAATTCCTGCCGAACCTGGTGGAGCAGAGCCTCCTGGTGCAGAAGCTGGAGCTCACCGGAGCACCCGCTGCGGAGCTGGAGGAGGCCCGCAAGGTGCTCGGCCAGGTGAAGAAGCTGCACGAGCAGAACCCCATGCTGGGCACCCGTGGCTGCCGTCTGGCCATGCTGTACCCGGAGATCCCGGACATGCAGGCACGCGCCATCATCCGCGCAGCCCTGGCCGTCCTGGAACGTGAGGGCGAGACCATCGGCATCGAGATCATGATCCCGCTGGTTGCGCTGCCGGCCGAGCTCAAGAAGCAGCGCGCCATCGTCGACGCGGCGGTCAAGGAGGAGTTCGAGAAGGCCGGCAAGGATCTGCCGTACACGATCGGCACGATGATCGAGCTGCCGCGCGCCGCGATGGTGGCCGACCAGATCGCCGAGCATGCCGACTTCTACTCCTTCGGCACCAATGACCTCACACAGACCACCATCGGAATCAGCCGTGACGATGCCGAGAACGGCTTCCTCACCGACTACGTGGTGGACGGTGTGCTGCCGAAGAATCCGTTCGAGTCCATCGACGTCGACGGAGTCGGCGCCGTGGTGCGTACGGGCGTGGAGAAGGGCCGTTCCGCCAAGGCCGACCTGAAGTGCGGCGTCTGCGGTGAGCACGGTGGTGACCCGGACTCGATCGACTTCTTCCAGTCGGTGGGCCTTAACTACGTCTCCTGCTCGCCCTTCCGCGTGCCGATCGCCCGCTTCGCCGCGGCCAAGGCAGCGATGGCGCAGCAGAAGTGATTCCCGGCCCCTGAGCTTGTGAAGGGGCCCGACGGCATGGCCCCGTTCTCCCCTTGGGAGGGCGGGGCCATCGTCGTGTCCGGGTGCAGGGCGTGTGGCAGGGTGGAAGCGGCGAGCCCAACCCCGCAGTTCCCCAACCCCAGCAGTCCCCAAAACCAGCAGTCCCAACCCCAAGGAGGCAGAGGCGTGGACGTACGTCGAGCAGGTCTGGACCTGGCCGAGGAACACGGCATGCATGCCGTGGTGGTGCTGGTGGAAGGGGGACTGGAAACCGAGCATCTGCAGCGGTTGCTGGCTGAGGCCACCCAGGAAGTGCAGGCGATGGCCGAGTCCGAGGGGTGGCCCGTCTGGTGGTTGGAGCAGGACGAGCACGGCTCGGTGGTGGTTCTGGACGGTCTGGCCATGGAGGTCAAGCAGGCCCTGGTGGATCTGGAGGAGAGTCACCCCTTGGGGCAGTGGTGGAATCTGGACCTCGTCACCGTGCTGCCCGACGGCGAGGTGGGGGAGTGGCACCGTTCGCCGATGCGCCCGGAGCCGCGCAGGGCGCCCTCCCCAGAGGCGCTGCAAGAGGCGCTGGCCGCTCTGGAAACCGACTCCTGACGGTCTCCGCGGGCTGGTCGCCCGTCCTGGTCCGACTTGTTGTCGCGAGACGAGCGAAAGTCGGACCAGGACGAGTGACCAGATCAATCCCGGGGTGTGCGGACGGAGCTTGGGCGAGGGGTGTGCGGGGGCTGCTCAGTCCAGGGGCGTGCGGTGGAAGCGCTCGTGGGAGCGGGACGGCGTCGGGCCCCGCTGGCCCTGGTAGTGGGAGCCGGCGGCGGATGAGCCATAGGGGTGTTCGGCCGGGGAACTGAGCTGGAAGAAGCACAGCTGGCCAATCTTCATCCCGGGATACAGCAGGATCGGGAGCGTCGCCATGTTGGACAGCTCCAGGGTGACATGGCCGTCGAAACCCGGGTCAATGAAGCCCGCCGTCGAATGTGTGAGCAGGCCCAGACGCCCCAGAGAACTCTTCCCCTCCAGTCTTGCAGCGATGTCATCACCCAGCGCCACGCGCTCCCAGGTGGCGCCCAGGACGAACTCGCCGGGGTGCAGGACGAAGGGTTCGTCACCCGCCACGACCACCTCGCGGGTGAGCTCAGCCTGCTCGGCCGCCGGATCGATCACCGGGTAGCGGTGGTTCTCGAAGACTCGGAAGACCTTGTCCAGACGCACGTCGACGCTGGACGGTTGCACCATCGCCCCGTCCCAGGGGTCGAGCCGGATGCGGCCCGACTCGACCCCGGAACGGATGTCGCGATCACTCAGCAGCATGGGCGCTGGTCAGATCGTCGGCAGCCAGACGCGCATCGGGCTGGTGCCGCGATTGCCCCAGGTGCTGTAGGGAACCAGGGTGGTCTCGCGGACCTCGGCGTCGACGGCGATCATCGTGTGCGAGTACAACGCCTGCGGCTTGCGGCGGAAGTTGGCCGGCACCTTGATCACGGGCAGCTGGCCGTCCTCTGCGGGCAGCACCTCGGCCTCGGTCTGGAAGACCAGGTTCTCGATCTGCGGGTTGTCGACACCCTCGGCGCAGTAGACCACCGGGCCGCGCAGCAGGGCGCGGCAGCCACGCACGGCGTCGACACGCGGGTGTGCGTAGACGAAGCGGGCCGGCATCTGGAAGTCGATCGTGACGTCGAAACCCTCCACCAGCGGCTGGTCGTAGTAGCCGTCGACCACCAGGGCCGAACGACCGTTGTACTGGTGCTTCTCGCACCACGACGGGACGCGCATGCGCAGCCGCGCCCCGTGCACCGGGGTGCCCTCAAGGCGGATCTTGATCCGGCCGCTGTTCGGGTAGTCGGTCTCGATGACCAGGCGGCCCTCACCGATCTCGGACGGGAGGTCGATGCTGCCGTCGAACCACTGCTGGATGGACAGCGTCTTGCCGCTGACGGTAGCGGCGTAGGCGCCGATGCTGGCGATCAGGCGGGTGAGGCTGGTGGGGCCGGTGGAGTGGTTCAGCCATTCGGCGCGCTCGATGCGGTTGTTGTCCTCGTCGCGCTGGCGCGAGCGGACCTGCAGCGGGTTGGAGCTGAAGAACTTGGTGCCCTCGGTGCTGACGGCGGCCGGCAGGGCGTTGTACAGCACCTTCTCGATCGCGTCGGCGTAGCGGACATTGCCGGTCAGCTGCAGCAGGCGTTGGTTGACGTAGACGTCGGCGACGCTCGCGGAGGTCTCGGCGTAGGCGCGCGAGGCCGGCAGTTCGTAGGGGGCTCCGAAGGACTCGTCGAAGTGACGCGAACCCAGGCCGCCTGTGACGTACAGCTTGGTCAGGTGTGCGCTCTCCCAGCGGGCGACGAGCGCCTTGCGCAGCTCGGCGTCCTCCGGGGTGTGGGCCACGACGTCGGCCACCGACGCGTCCAGGTACTGCTGGCGCACTGCGTGGCCCAGGGCCTCCACGGCCTCACGGACCGGCTCGTGGTCCTGGAAGAAGATCGGCCCCAGGACGCCACTGCGCATGGTGTTCTGGCCCCGGCGGTCGAGCAGTGCGCGGGCGGTCTCCAGGTAGGACTTCTCCTCGGTCTCGCGGTAGAACTCCACCAGGGCGCCCTCGACGCCGGCGTGGCCGTCGTAGCCGTCCTTGTCGGGGCCGAACTCCCGCACCACGAGGTCTGCCCACTTGCGTGCGATGGCCATCAGGCGCTCGCCGCGGCCGATGCGGTTGAAGGCGACGGCGGTCTTGAGCAGGTGGCCGCCGGTGAACAGTTCCATCCCCATGGCGGCATCGCTGAAGTGCTCGTAGCCGCCCAGCTGCTGACCCCAGGAGTTCAGGTAGCCGTCCTCCTCCTGGACGGCCTCGAGGAGGTCGATGCACTCGTCGACGAAGCCGTCGAATTCCTGCGTCCCGGTACGGGCGATCTCCCAGGCGATCGCCTCCAGGGTCATGTGGATCTCGGCGTCGCTGTTGGGATTGCCGATGTGCTGCGCCTCGACGCCGTCGCGGAGGTTGCGCAGGTTCTGCACCGACGTCTCCTGCAGCTTGCCGATGACGTGGGGCAGGGTGGCGGAGGTGTTGCGCGCCTGCAGGCGACCCAACCAGCCCGTCTCGCTCGGGTGAACGCTCGTGAGGGCGATGGGAGTCTGGGCTCCACTGAACATGGCCGGGGTTGCTTGGTGCGGCATGGGTGCTACCTCCATGGCGTGGTGACGCCTGATCGCTGGGATTCGAACTGTCAGGGCCCAGCCTATGAGAAGCGCGGTGCGTGTGCTGGCGGCTCGTGCCACTTGGACCATGCTTCCGGCTGATCGTCTGGACGGAAGCTGAAGGGGAGCTTTGTCGGTGCGCGCGCCACAGGCGTGGCGCCCTGAAGCCCGGCTGAGCAGGTGCCACTCGAGTCGCAATCTGAGTTGGACGGTCGAACAATTGTCCCGTCGGACACTCCCCCGTGGCCGACGGGAACAACGAGTGGAGACCCCCGATGATGGTGATGATGGCCCTCCTGGCCGCACTGTGGTTGACGGCACTTGTGGTGGTGGCCGGCGCGGACGCGCCCAAGCCCGACATCGCGCGTGCGCTCAGCTCTGACGAGACGATCGTCCGCACGCCCCAGCGCGATGCGGCACGTGACGCCCAGGCAGTCGCCTGAGGCCGACCACACCGGGCAAGCGCCCGGAACAGCAGCCCGAAATCAGGCGGGGCCGCGGCAGCAGCCGCGACCCCGCCTGCTCATCTGTGCACGCCGGCTTCGGTCGGCTGGACATGTGGCAGGCTGAACATGTTGCAGGGGCAGATCAGTCGGGCGCACCCGCAAGGATCGCCGCACTGGCCGAGACACCGAGGCGGGTTGCTCCCGCCTCCACCATGGCGACCGCCGTCTCCCAGTCGCGGATGCCCCCAGAGGCCTTCACGCCCAGTCGGCCGCCCACCGTGCGGGCCATCAGCTCGACGGCGTGCACGGTGGCCCCGCCCGTCGGGTGGAATCCCGTCGACGTCTTCACATAGTCGGCGCCGGCGGCCTCGGCGGCCTCGCATGCGGCGACGATCTCGTCGTCGGTGAGCGCGCCCGACTCGATGATCACCTTCAGTACCCGCGGGCTCGGCACCTCGGCCTTGACCGCCGCGATCTCCTCGCGGACCTGGTCTGCCAGGCCAGCCTTCAGCAGGCCGATGTCAATCACCATGTCCACCTCGTCCGCGCCACTGGCCACGGCCTCGCGGGCCTCGGCGGCCTTGATGGCGGCGCTGTGCTTGCCCGACGGGAAACCGCATACCGTCGCCAGCTTCACCTCACCGAGATCCTGCACGGTCGGAACCATGTTGGGCGAGATGCAGATGGAGTAGGTGCCGAGCTCGCGAGCCTCGGCAGCCAGGGCGTTGACCTCCTCGGCCGTCGCGTCCGTCTTGAGCAGCGTGTGGTCCATCATCTTCGCCATGCTGGCGCGGGTCAGGTCTGTCATGTGTCCAGCCTACGGGCCATCGGGTGGAGCGGGCTCGTGCCTTGCCTCTGCCTGACCGTGCGCTGTGGTGGACCGGGGACCTGCCACCATGTACTCCGGGAGCCCACTAGTCTGGGTAGCGTGACTGACCAAGAACGTACTGCTCATGAGAGGTTCGGCCGCCCGCGTGGCGTCGATCCTGAGCGGGTTCCGGGGGGACGTTCTGGCGATGACACGCTGAGTGACCACGGCCAGCCGGCCGAGCCTGCGCAGGCGCGTCCTGCGAGGCCGCGCCGCGCCGCCTTGGACCCGAATGAGGAATCTCCCGTCGCGCCGCCAGGCGCGTGGAGCTCGCCCAGCGACACTGCCGATCCCGTCTCCCCGCCGAACCGCTCGGGCCGGATCTCCCTGCCTCCTGCCCGCGACTGGCGTGGCACCAGCAAACGCACCCGCCCTGCGGATGATCCTGCGGGCCGGGCCGCTGGCCCGACGCGAGGTGTGGACGTTTCAGGCGACGAATTGTCCGCCCCGTCCCGCGGCGCGGACAGCTCTGTTTCGCCGTCCAGTCCCAGTGCCTCGGCTGCTCCTGGCGGTGCCACGAGCGGTCGGCGCGAGACCCAGGGCGACGGCATGGACCTCTTCCGACGTCCCTCCCGTGGGGTGACCGAGGACATTGCACCGGCCGCCGCTGCCGGTGCAGCAGCAGCGCGGCAGGCCCGGGAGCACGAGCCTGCCCCGCGGACACCTGCCCCGACGACGCCCGTGCCGCCGGCCGCGGCCTCGCGCAGCCGTTCCGCGTCGGCGGGATCACCGTCGCTGCGGCAGGTCTTCGGCGACCCGAGCCATTTCGACGAGGCCACCACCGTCGACGAGGGTGGTCCGTGGGATCCCAACGAGAAGTCGAAGGGCGCCACGCGCCGCTGGCCCTGGCTGGTGGGCCTGCTGGTGCTGGCACTCGCCGGGGGTGGCTGGTGGCTCTCCGGACGGGACGAAGAGCCGGCTGTTCCGATGGCGCCCGGTACTGGCTCTGCCTCGGCCTCGCCCTCGCAGGCGGCCAAGGAGGAGAAGGTTCCCTCGGTGCTGGAGGTGCCCGGGCCCGGCACGGTCGAGTCCGTCCGCAAGCACCTGCAGGACGAGGGTTTCACCTGCGAATCCGAGGGGCAGCCCGGCATCGACTCCTGGCTGTGCACCCATTACACCAGGAACCCGGCGATGATGGCCTATGTGGGCGGCGCCCACGGCAAGCGGGTTGGCCGCGTCGGCCTCAATGTCCAGGATGGTCCGGGCGGCAGTAATCCCAAGGCGCTGGCGCTGCAGGAATGGCTCGCCTCCCAGGTGGTGGCCAAGGACGGCCAGCAGAAGGACCTGTTGGCCGCCGTGCGCAAGGGCAATGAGGAACGTTATGCCGAAACCCAGCAGGGCCCGGTGGTGGCCCGCGGCAGCGCCGACGGCTCCTTGGTGCTGTTCGTCAACGGGTGGGTGCCGGACCGGGCGGCCCCTGTCTACCTCCTGCCGGCCAAGCCGCTGGAGCAGGGCTTCAAGGACCTCGGCTACGAATGCGGAGACCCCGGAGACCAGGTGACCTGCACACGCAGCGAGAAGGGCTTCACCTACACCGTCGACTACCGCACAGAGGGGACCGAGGTGTCCTACCTGAAGGTCAAGACCGCCTCCGACAGCGGCGCCTCGGTGGTCAATGCCGCCGCCGGTGAGGTGAGGGCCGTCACCGGCCTCTTCCAGCAGGGCAAGGCCCTGCAGAAGTGGCTGGACAACCACGAGAAGAGCACTGCCGGCGCCACCGGATTCCAGGACGGAATGGCCCTGGACTGGTACCCGGGCTCCTCGCAGGGAGGGGCCGCGGCGGTCTTCTACCTGCGGCAGTCCTGCTGGACCGACACCGTGGAGTCGTGCTGACCGGCAATCCGTGAACGCCTTCCGCGACGATGCCCGCCTCCACAGTCGTGGGGCGGGCATCGTGCTGTCCGGGATGCCACCGGCCCGGCGACGACCCGAGTGCTCACCTCGACGCTGTCAGGCCAGGGGCAGGCGGAGGATGAAGGCGGTGTGGCCGGGCCGCGAGTCCAGTGTCACCGATCCGCCGTGGGCCTCCATCACGGCGGCCACGATCGCCAGGCCCAGTCCGGTTGACCCCTCCATGCTGTGGGCGCGCGCGGTGTCGGCGCGCGCGAAGCGTTCGAAGACCACGTCCCGCACCGACTCGTCGACGCCGGGGCCGTCGTCGACCACGCTGATCAGCGCGGCCTGCCCGTCGATGCGGACGCTCGTTTCCACGTGGGTTCCTGCCGGGGTGTGCTTGCGGGCATTGGCCAGCAGGTTCGCCACCACCTGGTGCAGCTTCTGCTGGTCGGCGCGTGCCACCACCGCCTCATCCGGCAGGCTGACACTCCACTCGTGCGTCGGGCCGGACACCTGGGCGTCGCTGACGGCATTCACCACCAGGTCCACCACGTCGACGGGTGCCAGCTCCAGCGTCGGGTCATCGTCCAGCCGGGCCAGGAGCAGCATGTCCTCGACGAGCCGGCTCATCCGTTCGCTCTCCGCCTCGATCCGGCCCATCGCGAATCGCGTGTCGGGCGGCAAGTCGTCCCGTCCTCGACGGGTCAGCTCGGAATAGCCACGGATCGACGCCAGTGGGTTGCGCAGCTCATGGCTGGCATCCGCGACGAAGCGACGCACCTTCGTCTCCGACCGTTGCCGGCTGGCCAGCGCACCCTCGACATTCTCCAGCATGTGGTTCAGGGCGAATCCCACGCGGCCAACCTCATGGGTGGGGTCGGCGTCGGCGGGGGAGACTCGCACCGGCAGGGCGACCTCGCCCCGATCCAGCGCCAGACCGGAGACCTCGGTGGCTGTCGTTGCCAGCCGGTTCAGCGGCCGCAGAGCGCTGGTGACCAGCTTCTTGGCCAGCACCACCGCGGCCAGCAGGGCGGCGGCCGTCAGGGCCAGCTCGGTCACCACCAGCTGCCGCAGCGAGCGGTTCACGACGCCCAGCGGCAGTGCGACCACCTGCGTGCCATAGGTCGTCGCGCGGCTGGCGACGCGATAGTCCTGGCCCAGCTCGTCGATGTGCATCGTCACCGGCGTCTCGCTGCGCACCGCGCCCAGCTGTTGGACGATCGCCGTGGCGAGCTCCTGGGAGTCCTCGGCCAGGATTCGCCCCTCGCGGCCAGAGGAGGAGACCATCAGGACGATCTGCCCCACCTCGGTGCCGGGCGGGGTGCGGCCGCCGAAGGTCTTGCGGTCATCGTCGAAGAAGCGCTCGGGGCGCTGGAGCGCCACCGCCAATTTCTGGTCGACGGTGGCGACCAGCTGGTGGCGCACGGCGAGCGTCGACGCCGCTCCCAACAGCAGGGAGAGCAGCATCACCAGCGCCGCCACGCGCACGACGAGCTTTCGGGCGAGAGTTCCCCGTCCCAACTGTGGCAGGGGAGCCAGGGCCACGGGGTCTCCGGTCGGTTCCGGCCAGGCGGTGCTCACGGATGGCTCACTCGGCCGTGGGCCGCAGCACATAGCCGGCCCCGCGCATCGTGTGGATCATCGGGGCGCGGCCA
Source organism: Luteococcus sp. Sow4_B9 (assembly GCF_052116585.1). Taxonomy (NCBI): domain Bacteria; kingdom Bacillati; phylum Actinomycetota; class Actinomycetes; order Propionibacteriales; family Propionibacteriaceae; genus Luteococcus; species Luteococcus sp. Sow4_B9. The sequence goes on from NZ_JBQKKT010000008.1 coordinate 109,687, forward strand.
TGGTCGATCTTCTTGCGCAGGTAACTGATGTAGAGCTCCACCACATTGGCCTGCCCGCCGAAGTCGTAGTTCCACACTCGATCCAGGATCTGCGCCTTGCTCAGCACCCGACGGGGATTGCGCATCAGGTAGCGCAGCAGCTCGAACTCCGTGGCCGTCAGCATGATCTCGTCGCCGCCTCGGGTGACCTCGTGCGAGTCCTCGTCCAGGGTGAGGTCTCCCACCACGAGCAGGGAGTCATTCTGCGGGGCAGTGGCACCGCTGCGCCGCAGCAGGGCGCGCAGCCGGGCAATCAGTTCCTCCAGGCTGAAGGGCTTGGTGACATAGTCGTCGCCGCCCACGGTGAGGCCGTGGATCCGGTCTGCGACGGCGTCCTTGGCGGTGAGGAAGATGACCGGGACGTCAGGCTGTTCGGCGCGGATGCGACGCATCACCTCCAGCCCGTCGAAGTCCGGCAGCATCATGTCCAGGACGACGGCATCGGGGCGGACCTCACGTGCCGTGCGCACCGCCTCGGTGCCCGAGGCCGCGGTGCTGACCTCCCAGCCCTCGTAGCGCATCGCCATGCCCAACAACTCGGTGATGCTGGGCTCGTCGTCGACGCTCAGGATGCGGATGGGGGAGCCGTCGGGGCGGGTGAGCTGCTCGTCGTGTGCGTCGAATCGTGCCATGGCTACAGCTTGCTATCGGCGCCGTGGTTTGTCCTGTGGGCTCACTGTGTGGAACCTGTGAAGTGTGTCAGCGGTGGAGAGTTCTCACGGCTGCTGGCGACGGGCGACTGTCAGGGGATGTCGCGGACCGCGATCCGCTCGTTGTCCTCGGTGTGACGCCCGAAGACCAGGGCATCGAGGCCGGCCCGGCCGGATCCGAAGGTGGTCAGCAGCAGGGCGAGTCCGGCCTGGACGGCGTTGAACTCCCAGCCGTCGTGGTGGATGTAGAGACCATTGCCCCACTTGATCCAGACGATGATGAGGATGTTCATCACCAACAGGGTGAGCGCCACCAGCGGCACCAGCAGGCCGAAGACCAGCATCACGCCCCCCAGCGCCTCCAGCGCGAGGGTGCCCCAGGCCAGCAGGTATGGCTGGGGAACGTCGAAGGCCTGCAGGTGCGCGATCTCCGCATGCATGCCCACGGTGTGCCAGCGATGCCAGGCGTGGGCGATGAGCAGCAGACCGAAGCCGATCCGCACGGCCAACAGGCTCATCGACTGCAGGAAACTGATGAACGACCTCATGTCGCAACTCTAGGGCCGACGGCTGCGATCCGGGCGCGGCGCGCTCGCCCTGCGGCCCCCGACGCGGATCTGGTGAGATGGACCCCATGCTCATCCTCCTGCCACCCAGCGAGGGCAAGGCGACGGCACGTCGCGGCCGCCCAATGGACCTCGACGCGTTGGGCCTTGCCCAGCTGAATCCGGCGCGGCACCAGGTACTCCAGGCCCTGGCAGCCGTGAGCGGACGTGAGGACGCGCTGCAGGTGCTGAAGGTGGGGGCCAGTCTGACCGAGGAGGTGGCGGCGAACACCCGGGTGATGACGGCGCCGGCCCTGCGCGCCCGCGACCTGTACACCGGCGTGCTGTACGACGCGCTGGACCTTCCCTCCCTCTCCTCGGCGGACTCGCGGCGTGCCACCCACCGGCTGCTGGTGGTCAGTGCTGCCCACGGTGCCCTGCGGCTCAATGATCGGGTGAGCCCCTACCGGTTGGCGATGGACGTGGACCTGCCGGGTGTGGGCCCGCTGGCCCGGTTCTGGGCGCCCCTGCTGGCGCAGGCGCTGCCCGGTGAGGTCGGAGCCGGCATCGTCGTCGACTGCCGCTCTGCCAGTTATCGCAGCGCGTGGAAGCCGACCCCCGAGCTGGCCGAGCGTTGGGTGGTGGTGGATGTTCCCGGCGCCTCCCACTGGGCCAAGCACACCCGCGGACTGGTGGCCCGTCGTCTCTGCCAGACCGACGTGGTGAAGCGCCCCAGCCAGCTGCCCGAGGCGCTGGGCAGCGGCTTCGCCGTGGAGCTGGTCATGCCGGAACGCGCCGGACGTCCCTGGACGGCGCTGGTCACGGCCCGCTGACCGGCTCGTGACAGCTGACCGGCTCGTGACACCTGACCGGCTCGTGACAAGGGCCGGCCGGGTGGGGAACCCGGCCGGCCAACCGCGGCCGCGAAAGGGGAGAGGTGCATGCCGTGGTGTCTCGTGGCGAAGGCTCAGGCAGGCGTCTCGCTGGACGAGGCGCTGGGCTGCGTGTCCGTGGAGCCCTGATCCTGCTGGCCCTGGTTCTGCTGGCCCTTGCCCTGCTGGTTCCGGCCTCCCATGCCGCGATCGCCGCCGGTGCGCACGTCGACGGTCTTGAGATCCTTGCTGACCTCGACCATGACGGGGGAGCCGTCCTTGGTGCCCCTGACGTCGAAGGAACCGTCGGGATCCTTCTGGACGCTCTCCACGGTCACGGTCGAATCCTTGGCCTTGACGGCCTCGGTCACCTGGGTCGTCTCGGCATCGGTCGCATCGGTGTGCTCGTGCCCGCCGGGGCCACCCTTGCCGCCGCGTCCACCGCGGTCGCCGGGGGTGTGCTCGGTGACGGTCTTGAGGTCCTTGCTCACCTCATAGCCAGCACGGTCGCCGTCCTTGGTGCCCATCACGTGGTAGGCGCCCTGGTCATCCTTCATCACGCGCTCGACGGTGAAGTCGGCGTCCTTGGCGGTCACGGCCTCGCTGACCTTCGTCAGCTCGTCGCCGGTCACCTCGGTGCCGCGCATCGGGCCGCCACCGCGCTCGCACCCCTCACGATCCGTGCCCTGGTCGGTGCCCTGGCTGCCGGTGCTGGCGCTGGGGGTGGGCGACGCGGTGGTGCTGTCGGCATTGGCGCTCAGGCCCAGCATGGCCCCACCGCCGATCACCAGGCCGGCGACCGCGGCGCTGGCGAGCCGGACGGCATTCTTCGTGTCAGTCATTGGTTCCTCCTGTTGTCTGCGGTGGGCTCTCCACCGGACACCAAGAACTCTGCTCGCGCAGTCTGGGGCATCGCTGTCGCGAACTTGTCAGGACCCTGTGAATCTCGCTTCGAGCCGGCCTCAACCGTGCGCCTGCTCCACCAGGGCAAAGCGCTGCGACGAGTCACCGGCCCGGCGACGATACAGCGCCAGCGCCGCCAGCATCGCGCCAAAGCTGGTGCCTGCCGCCAGGCCAACCGCCACATAGGCGGAACCCAGCAGCAACCAGGTGGCACTCGTCGGATCCTCCTCCGTGATGGCGAAGACGCCGCGGTACAGCATCATGCCGGGCATCAGGGGAGCGACGGCCGTCGTGGTCAGCGCCAGCAGAGGCAGGTGCAGCCAGTGCACCAGGATGCGGGCAGTGAACCCCACCACCAGGGCCGCGATGCCCACCCTGGCCGGATGCGACGGGGTGATCCAGCCGGCCGCCAGGTAGGTGACCCACAGGAGCACCCCCAGCGCCGTGGTGGTGGCCAGGGCACGGGCGCGCATCATGAACCGCACCCCGAAGGCCAGCGCGACCAGACCGGAACAGACCAGCTGCGCCCAGACATTCGGGTTCTGACTGGCGCTCGGCTCCAGCTGTGCCGTCACCCCCAGACTGCGGCCCAGCCACAGCGTGGTGACCAGCCCCAGGACGATCCCGCCGGTGGTCACGAGCACCTCCACGGACCGCGCACCAGCGCCCAGGAAACTCCCGTCGATGGCGTCACCGGCGGCGGCCACGGTGCCCATGCCCGCCAGCAGGGAGACCATCCCGGCGGCAATCACCAGCGACGGGTCCATCGGCGGCAGATTCCAGGGCGCCCAGTGCGGCAGCGCCAGCACCACCAGCGCCAGGGTGGTTGGGATCGCGGCACACACCGCCGTCGTGAAGAAGACCCCCAGCGTCCACTGCTCCAGCCGGCGTCGGGCCACGTCCACCAGGATGGTGGAGCCCGCCGAGACCAGCAGGTCCATCGGGCTGCCACCCAGCAGCAAGCCGATTGCTGCGCCCAGGACGCCCGCCGCCAGCAGTCGGAACCACCGCGGATGCTCGAAGGGGGCCGCGGCAATGTGGTTCAGCCGGGCTGTGGCCGTCTCAAGGTCAAGGCTGCCGCCCTGGACCTCCCGAACCAGACCCTCCACCCGTGCCAGACGGTCATAGTCGGTCTGGTCCGGCGCCACCGATCGGATGATCGTGATGGGCGTGGTCAGGGCAGCCGGCTCATAGCTGAGCAGGATGCGTGAATAGGTGACGTCGAGGTGCACGGGCAAGCTGAAGGAGGAGGCCACTCGTCGCACCAGGGACTCCGTCCGGGCAGCGCTGGAGCCTGATGAGAGGGCCAGCTCTCCCACCCGCACCGCCAGCTCCGTGATGGCGCGGGCCCGGGGCGGGTTGACCTCGCCGTCATCCACGAGATCCAACTCCGAGGAGGCGGTCTCCAGGCGATTCGACACCGGCCCGGGACGGACCTCGTCGGTCCCGTCAGCCACGTCGACGCCTGACATTCGACCCGTCGCCATTGGCCCTGATCGGTCGCTGCACCGTTCCCTTGGTGGCCAGACGCAGGCCGGTATTGCTCAATGCCGAACCGAAGCTGGTGCCCACCGCCAGGCAGGCACCGGTCATGAGGCACTTCAGCAGCAGCGTCTGGGCGTCCTCACCAGGTGTGGGGATGCTGCCGGGAACCTCGGGGATGTCCGAGACCAGGGCAAAGATGCCGCGGTACAGCAGCAGGCCGGGCATCAGCGGGGCGATGCCGGTGCTGACCAGCGCCACCAAGGGGATGCGCAGCGGCGTGGTCACCAGGCGGGCCAGCAGTCCGATCATCAGGGCAGCCAGACCCGCACGGCCCGGGGCCGATGTGGTCAGGGCAGCTGCACCCATGTAGGCCAGCTGGGCCACCACCCCCATCGCCGTCGCAGCCAGGGCCGAACGCGGCCCCATGTTGCACAGGATCCCGAAGCTGGCGGCAATGACGCCGGCGGAGACCAGCTGCGCCAGGGGCGTTGCACTGAACCCGCCAATCGGAGCCAGATAGCTGGGCACGCCCAGCCACAGCCCCAGGGAGAGGGTGGCGACCAGCCCCAGCACGATGCCGGAGGTCAGCACGAAGACCTCCACGGCCCGGCTGCCAGCGCTCATGTAGTAGGCGTCGATGGCATCTCCGGCAGCGGTGACGATGCCCAGCCCGGCCAGGAGCGGCACCATGCCGGCGGCCACCACCAGACCAGGCGAAGCCATCTGCAGCCCGTCGGGCAGGTAGGCGCGGCCGTACATGACCAGGAGCCCCACCATTGCGGCCATCGCGGCGGCGCTGGCCTGAGTGAAGAAGGTGTTCATCCCGCGCCGGTCCATGTTGCTGCGCACCAGCTCCACCAGGAAGGTGGTGATCATGGCGATGATGACATCGGACTGGTTGCCGCCCAGCAGCATCGCCACCCCGCCACCCATCAGGGCCGCGGCGGCCTGCATCACCCAGCCGCGGTAGGTGCGCGGTTCGCGTCGGATGTTGTGCAGCCGCGTGTACATCACCTCGATCTCCAGCTCTTCCCGGGTCATCGTCTGGATCAGGTTCTCCACCCGGGTCAGCTGGTCGTAGTCGATCGAGCCGGGCTTGACCATCCGCATCACGGTGATCGGATCGCTGGCGGACGACGGTTCATAGCTGATGGTGATGCGCGTGTAGGTGATGTCCACCTGGGCAGGCAGTCCGTAGAAACGGCAGATCGACAGCACCAGCCGGGTGGCGCGAGCCGCGGTGGCCCCCGACGACAGCATCATGGCCGCGGCCCGCATCGACAATGCGACGATGGCCCGAGCACGCGCAGCTTCCACGTCCAGCTCGTCGACGTGGGCCTCTTCACGTCGCTTGCTGCGGTAGGCCTGGGCCATCGAGCGCGAGGCCCGGGCCAGGCTGGTGCTTGCCGGCATTGCTGTCCTGTCGTGCTGGGTCCAAGAGGCAGACCCATTGGTATCACGCAGGACCCGGTGACCGAAATGCCCGGGGCAATGACTTTCGCCATGCCCCGGGCGCTCGGTGGAAGACCTTGTCAGGTGCCCTTCAGCGAGGTCACCTGAGGGTCACCGTCTCCTCCAACGGCGTGTCATCGGCACTGGTTCCCACCAGGACCCGGACATCGCCGCGAGCCAGCACGAAGTCGTGCTCCGCGTCGCTCCACACGCTGAAGGGATGGTTGGTGGCGGCCGGATCCACCAGCACCTCCACCTGCTGGGTCTGGCCCGGTTCCAGGTGCACCTTGGCAAAGCCCACCAGACGCTTGGGCGGCTGGCCCACGCCGGGCACGCCCAGGTAGACCTGCACCACCTCGGCGCCCGCCACCGGGCCCGTGTTGGTCACCGTCGCGCGGACGGCCAGTGGAGCCGATCCGTCGAAGTCCGAGACTTCCAGCCCGTCGACGCTGAAGGTGGTGTAGCTCAACCCGAAACCGAAGCCGAACAACGGCTCGATGCCCTGCGCCTGGTGCCAGCGGTAGCCCACCTCCAGCCGTTCGCTGTAGCGGATCGTGGGCCAGCCCTCACCCTCGTCGACGCCGGGGTAGCGCTCAGGGTTGCTGGCGTAGATCGTGTCAGCCTCGCTGGCGGGGTAGGTGGTGGGCAGCTTGCCCGACGGGTTCACCACGCCCCACAACAGGTCGGCCACCACGTGACCGTCTTCCGCGCCCTGGTTCCAGGCCTCCAGGACGGCGGTGGCGCGGTCCAGCCAGGGCATCAGCACCGGGCTGGAGTCCTTCAGCACCACGATCGTGCCGGGCTTGACCTCCAGCAGGGCCTCGACAATCCGGTCCTGCTCGTCGGGCAGGGAGAGGTTGGGGCGGTCGGCGCCCTCGGTGGCCACCAGACCCACCATGGCGATCACGGTGTCGGCCTCCTGGGCGGCGGCGACGGCTTCGGTCAGGTTCGACAGGTCGCGCGCCACGGTGAACTTCTCCACCGTGCTGCTGGAACCCAACGAGGCCAGCACATCGCGCATGCCATCCACAGGCGTGACGGTGTACAGGGGATCGACGTGGGAGGACCCTCCGCCGCCCTGGCAGGCATCATCCAGGTAGGCGCTCTGGCCCACCAGCAGAACCTTGCCGGCCTCCACGGGCAGCGGCAGGGCTTTGTCCTCGTTCTTGAGCAGCACGGCCGTCTGGGCGCCGATCCGACGGGAGGTGGCGCCGTGGGCTGCCGCGTCGATCTCCCCGGGAGCGTAGGGGCGCTCGAACTGCCCGAAGCGGAACATCTGGGTAAAGCGGCGCACCAGTGCGCGGTCGACGGTCTGGATCTCCAGCGACGTGTCGTTGAGCGCCGCCTTCACGTTGTCCTCGTTCAGCCACTTGGCGTCGGGCATCTCGTGGTCCATGCCGGCGCCCAGACTGGCGGCGGCGCTGCGGCAGCTCCAGAAGTCGGACTGGACATAGCCGTCGAAGCCCCACTCCTTGCGGAGCACCGTGTCCAGCGTGTACCGATTCTCCGTCGCGTAGGTGCCACGCACGCGGTTGTAGGCGCTCATGATGGCTGCGATCTCGCCGTCCTTGACCAGCATCTCGAAGGGCAGCAGGTAGAGCTCCCGCAGCGTCTGCTCGTCCACCTCCACATTGGTGCGGAAACGCTCGAGCTCCTGGTCATTGACCACATAGTGCTTGCCCATGGCAATGACGTCGTGGGCCTGGATGGCCCGGGTCACCTCGACGCCCATCACCCCGGACAGGTACGGGTCCTCACTGAAGTACTCGAAGTTGCGGCCGGCGATGCCGGTGCGGTGCAGGCAAACTCCCGGGCCCTCCAGCACGTGCTGGCCGAGCGTCGCGGTCTCGGATCCGATGATGTCGCCATAGGCGCGGGCCAGTTCGGGATCGAAGCCAGCAGCCAGCGCGATGGTCATGGGCAGGCTGGTGGCCTTGGGGGAGGGCGTCCCGTCGCCCATTCCGACACCCACCGGACCATTGGTGATGCGGAAACGAGGGATCCCCAGCTCGTCGATGGCGGCCACGTGGCGTTCGACCCGGATCTGGGCGGCCAGCTGCTCCATCTCCTCGGCCGTCGTGGCCTGGGTGGCCATGCCATAGATGTCGATCGTCTCCATGGCGCCGTGCAACTGGGCGATCTTCTGCTCCAGGGTCATGGCGGAAACCAGTGCCTTGGCCCGTTCGCGTGGGCTCAGGGAGGTGTTCTGCCAGGGGCGCTCGGTTGGGGTGGGCGGAGTGCTCTCGCTCATCTGTGCTCCATTGCTCGACGACGGCACCAGCGGGCGATCGGCGGTTCCGCGACGCTGGCTGGGCGATGTTTCTCCACCCTAGGGATGGCCCGGGGCCGGGGCCAGTGGTTGCTCAGGGTTGCTGCGAGCTCGCGTGGGTTTTGGGCGGGGGTCGTGGTGGCGCGTGGGTTTGGGCGAGGGGTCGTGGCGGCGCGTGGGTTTGGGCGAGGGGTCGTGGCGGCGCGTGGGTTTGGTGCGTGCGCGTGTGTTGTACCCGTCGCGGGGTGCGTGAACCCACGCGTGGTGCCTGAATCCACGCGTGGTGGGGTCAGCGAGTCTGCTGGCGTCGGCCCTTCACCAGGTAGGCAACCCCCAGTAGTGCGATCCAGATCGGGCCCACCACCAGCGCGGGGCGGTAGCTGGGGATGAATCCCATCAGCACCACCACGGCACCCAGGCAGGCCAGCACCAGGTAGTTCGAGAAGGGGTGCCACGGCATCCGGAAGGCCAGCTGGTCAGCCTGGGTCCCAATGCGACGTCGAAACTTCAGCTGGGTGATGACGATCATGGTCCAGTTGAGGATGCCCGCCATCAGCGCCACCGAGATGACGTAGAGGAAGACCTTGCCGGGGAAGAGGTAGTTCAACAGCACGGCCGTCGCCGTCACGCAGGAGCTGGCCAGCACCCCCAGCCACGGGCTGCCGGCCCGGTTCAGTCGCGTGAAGAGGCGGGGAGCATTGCCCTGCTGGGCCAGCGAATAGAGCATTCGGCCATTGGAGTAGAGGCCCGAGTTGTAGGCGCTGACGGCCGCGGTGAGCACGACGACGTTGAGGATCGTCGCGGCCGAGTCGATGCCCAGGCGGGAGAAGATCGAGACGAAGGGTGACTCATTGCCGTCCAGCTCATTCCACGGGAAGATCGCCAGCATCACGAAGATGGCGCCCACGTAGAAGAGCAGGATCCGGTACACCACCTGGTTGATGGCCCGCGGGATGGAGCGACGGGGATCATCCGCCTCACCAGCGGTGATGCCAATCAACTCGACGCCGCCGAAGCTGAACAGCACCACCACCATGCTCATCGCCAGGCCCCAGGCGCCCGTGGGGAGGAAGCCGCCGTGGCTCCACAGGTTGCTGATGCCGGTGGCATCGCCGCCATTGCCCCAGCCGAACAGGATGATGGCCAGCCCCAGCGCGATCATCGCCACGATCGCCGCAACCTTCACCAGGGCGAACCAGAACTCGAACTCCCCGAAGGCCTTGACGCTGACCAGGTTCACCAGGGTGACCAGCACCAGGAAGGCGGCGCTGGAGACCCATAGCGGCACCGACGGGAACCAGAAGTTGACATAGGTGCCCACCACCACCAGCTCTGCCATCGAGACGGCGATGTAGTTGAACCAGTAGTTCCAGCCGGAGAAGAAGCCGGCGAAGGGGCCCCAGTTGCGGTAGGCGTAGTGGCTGAAGGCGCCGGAGACCGGTTCGTCCACGCTCATCTCGCCCAGCGCCCGCATGATCAGGAAGATGATGCCGCCACCCAGCAGGTAGGCGACCAGGATGGCCGGCCCCGCCATCGAGATGGCCGAACTCGACCCGTAGAAGAGTCCGGTTCCGATGGCGCCGCCCAGGGCGATCAGCTGGATGTGGCGGTTCTTCAAGGAGCGCTGCAGTTCGCCGACGTGTGGATCGGGCCCGCCGGTCTCATGTTGGGGCTGGTTTTCGCCCAGAGGCAGCGGGCCAGACGGGTGTGCGGCGGTCATGGGCGACGAGTGTAGACCGCTGATGGCGGTGCCCCGTGGTGGGGCATTGCCGCTGGAATGGTGGGTCAGTTGTCCTGGTCCGTTTTCCGCTCGTCTGGCGAAGCAAACTCGGACCAGGACAACCGTCCATCCATGCTGGTCTCAGGCCAAGGAGAGGAAGAGCTTCTCCATGGCCTGCAGGTCCGCCTCGCGGTCCGGGTTCTCCTCGGTGAGGCAGCGCTGCATCCCCGTGGAGATCAGCGAGAAACCCGCCCGGTCCAGGGCCTTGGAACAGGCGGACAGCTGGGTGAGGACGTCACGGCAGTCTCGTTCCTCCTCGATCATCCGGATGACGGCGCCCAGTTGGCCCTGGGCGCGACGCAGTCGCTTCAGCACGGCGTCCAGTTCGTCGGCGGGGATCTCCACTGTCACTCCTAGCTTGGGGGCGTCTCCTGGGGGCGACGCGGTGGTGGGAATCACCTTCCCATGATTCGGCCGAACAGGCCGTTCTTCTTCTGCTCCGGGTGGCCCGCGCACCACTGCGCGACGGGGACGGAGGCCTTCACCTGGTCGATGTGCTGGCCGCAGCCAGCCCAGGTGGTCTTGCCGCAGGTCTTGCACGCGACGGGTCGGCACATGGTGGTTCTCCTCTGGTGGATGCGCAGGGCGAGGTGCGCGGTGGTTGGTCTCTGGGGCCTCGCAGGAGGCCTTGTGTCCGGGCCGTCCCGCTGTGGGGACGGGGCGGCCCGTCGAGACTTCACTTTATACCCCCTGGGGTATAGGATCAAGGGGTAATCGGGTCTCCGGACACGTTCACCTGTTCCGGACGAACCCTGCAGAATGCCAACCAGACCCCCTGCACCAGAAGGACACTGGACATGAACACCGAAAGCAGCCCGGCCAACCAGCCCGCAGCCGTCAACCCCGCAGCCCAGCGCGTCGTGATCGTTGGAGGTGTCGCCGCCGGCATGTCCGCAGCGGCCCGCCTGCGTCGCCTCGACGGCAGCGCCCAGATCACCGTCGTCGAGCGCAGCGGCAACATCTCCTTCGCCAACTGCGGCCTGCCGTACCACGTCGGTGGCGTCATCGAGCAGCGCGACGCCCTGCTCCTGCAGACCCCGCAGGCGATCAAGGCCCGCTTCGACATCGACGTCTTCGTGGGCACCGAGGCCGTCGCCATCAACCGTGAACAGCACACCGTCACCGTGCGCGAACTCGACGGAGGGGCCGAGCGCGAACTGCCCTATGACAAGCTCGTGCTTGCACCGGGCGCGAGCCCGATCCGTCCGCCGCTGCCCGGAATCGAGCGGGCCCTGGGTTTGCGCAATGTGGAGGACACCGACGCGATGGTCGCGGCCCTGCCCGGTGCCCGCACGGCCGTGGTGATCGGCGGCGGCTTCATCGGCGTCGAACTGGCGGAGAACCTCGTCCACAAGGGCCTGCAGGTCTCGCTCGTGGAAGCCACCAGTCAGGTGATGGCCCCCCTTGATCCGGAGATGGTGGCCCCGGTGCACGCCGTGCTCCGTGACTCTGGCGTCGACCTGCGGCTCGGTGTCTCCGTGCAGGCCATCGGTGCCGACGACGTCGAGCTGTCCGACGGCACGCGGATCCCCGCGGACCTCGTCGTGGCGGCGATTGGTGTGCGCCCTGAATCGGGTCTGGCGAAGGCGGCCGGGCTCGAGATCGGTGAGCGTGGCGGCATCGTCGTCGACGAGCACTTCCGCACCAGCGATCCCGATGTCTTCGCGGTGGGCGACGCGGTGCACAAGGTGGATGCCGTCGACGGCTCCCAGACGCTGGTGCCGCTGGCCCAGACCGCGAACCTCCAGGGGCGTCGGGTGGCGGACCTGATCGCCGGTCGCCCGGTGCAGGACCGCCCCGTGCTGGGGACTGCGATCGTCGGCATCTTCGGCCTCCAGGTGGCCAGCACCGGGTGGAATGAGAAGCGTCTGGTGGAGGCGGGCCGCCCGCACCGCATCATCCACACCCACCCGATGAACCACGCCGGCTACTACCCGGGTGCGCAGCAGATGGCGCTCAAGCTCATCGTCGACCCGCAGACGGACAAGATCCTGGGCGCCCAGGGCGTCGGGCGTGAAGGCGTCGACAAGCGGATCGATGTCATCGCCACGGCCATGACCGCCGGGCTCACGGCCAGTGATCTGGCCGAACTGGAGCTGGCCTACGCGCCGCAATTCGGCTCGGCGAAGGATCCGGTGAACATGCTCGGTTTCGTGGCCGAGAACCTGGCCACCGGCCTGAGCCGGAACATCCAGTGGCACGAGGTGGAGGCTGCACAGGAGGCTGGGGCCACCGTCGTCGACGTGCGCACCCCAGGGGAGTACGAGGCTGGCAACATTCCCGGCGCCCTGCTCATCCCCGTCGACGAGCTGCGCGAGCGGCTGGATGAGCTGCCCGAGGGGGATCTGGTGGTGCACTGCGCCGTGGGCGTGCGTGGCCACATCGCCGCGCAGATCCTGGCCGCAGCGGGCCGTCCCGGCGCCCGCAACCTGGACGGCGGATTCAAGACCTGGCGTGCAGGCATGGACGCCCGCGCCTGAGCCCGGGTTCGCTCGCAAGCCCAGCACCGCTGGGGCTGCCGGTCACCACACCCAGGTGACGCCGTGCAGCCCCAGTGGCGCGTCCAGGGTCAGGTACTGGACCTGGCCCTCCACCAGCTGCAGGGGCACCCCGGGCAGCTGGTCCTCGGGCCAGGGTTCCTCGGGGCTCACGTCCATGCTGGGCAGGTGGTAGCCGTGAATGGTGCGGGGCGGTTCCCCGGCGAAGGTGACGGAGGTGACCACCTGGCGATGGTCATTGGCCAGGGAACGCTCCCAGCGGAAACTCGGCGTGGTGGTGGGAGCCCATTCCACGCGGTACTTGAAGTGGTGGGCGTCTCCGGGTTCGAGGCGACGGGGGAAGAGCGCCTCGGAGACCACCATGCGGATCTCGGGCAGTTCCACCTGACGCCCGATCCGGCAACCAGCCACGGCCTCGACGCCGGGAATCCCGTCGGCGCCCTCCTCCTGTTGGAAGATCAGTGGAATGCGGTCGATGGCCACGACGTCCGCGCGGATGATGACATGGGAGACCACCTCCTTCTCCGTGCGGTCCGCGCCGATCCGCACGTCGTCGTCGACGGAGATCCCGCGGTACTGCCGGCAGTCTCGCAGCCCCAGGTCGGACAGCGCCGCGTCGACGAGTTCTGGTTCGGGCAGGACGCGGGTGAGGTCCCACTGGGCAAAGGTGCGCCCGTCGATGGCCGCCACCAGGCTGCCGGGCTGGATCTCCAGGATTCGTTCGAGTTCGGCCAGGACCCGCAGGGAGCTGGTGCGACGTGGCGTGGAACGGCCGGTCTGCCAGTAGCTCAGCGTGGCCTCCGACACGGGTGTGCCAGCCGCCACCAGGCGGGCGTGGACCCGCTGGAGGGTGAGCTTGCGGTTGCGCAGTGCCTCGGAGAAGACCTCCGCGAAGTGACCGTCCGCCGGGCGCACCCGGGCGCTCGAATTCCCCCTGGTCCTCGAATTCTCTCTGTTGCTTGAATTCTCCGCCATGCCTCCATGGTGCCCGCCGCGACCGCCGGCCGCAGGGGTTCGACCCAGCGCTGTTCTCACGTCACGCCCCAAAAGGCTGTGGTGAAAGTATGTGGACCGTCGGGGGACTAGTGTTGTGAAGTCCCCCGACTCCTCCCTCGGACCCCGTCGTAGTTCGCAGCGCAGCCCGTGCACGGTTGCAGAGCGACGCAGAGAGGAAACCACATGCTGGAGCAGCAGCCAGCGGCGATCGAGATCGCACCGGACGAACTCTTCTTCTCCACCACGGATTCCCGTGGCGTGATCGAGAAGGCGAACAGTGTCTTCGTGCGCCTCTCCCGCCACCCCTGGGAAAGCCTGGTGGGCGCACCCCACAACATCATTCGCCACGACGACATGCCCGGCGGAGCCTTCCGCCTCATGTGGCAGACCCTGCAACAAGGGCGGCCCTTCTGTGCCTATGTGGTGAATCAGGCGGCCGACGGAGCGCCGTACACGGTCTTCGCCACCATCACTCCGCTGGGCGACGGCTACCTCAGCGTGCGCTCCCGGCCCTGCGTCGACGGCCTGCTGCAGACGGCGCTGGGTCTGTATGCCCGCACGCGCGAGGTGGAGCGGGCGCGGCTGGCCGAGGGTGACGGGGCTCCGGCTGCCGCGGTGGTGGGGCTGGAGACCTTGGCCAGTCTCCTGCAGGATGTCGGAATTGCCGACTACGAGGACTTCGTGCGGGCGGCGCTGCCTGCGGAGGTGCAGGCCCGCTCGGCCTTGGTGTCCGGGCTGGCAGTGCGTGAGGGGCAGGGGCCGCTCTTCGGGCTGCTGGACAGTGTCAGGGGCATCGACGCACAGCTGGTGGGCTGGACCACCCAGATGGACCGGCTGGCCGAGCTGACCGAATCCCTCGCCAGGGGTGTGGCGGAGCTGGACGAGGTGATGGCGGCCAGCAGCCAGACGGCTCGCGAGGTGACCGAGCAGGCCGGCGATGGCAACCCGATCATGCTGGCGGTGAATGTCTGGGCGTCGATGATGCCGGAGATCGAGGCGGCGCTGGCCGAACTGGTGAAGGACCTCCAGGGGCTGGCTGCCAGCTCCGCGGAGACTCGCTTCCGGATCGCGCTGGCGCGCCTGCACAATGACGCGACGGGTCAGTTCGTCGTGGAGCTCATCGATGCTGGACGGGGGACGGGGGCGGCCCAGGGCAGTGGTATTGCGGCCATCACGGATCTGGCCCGGGCACTCGACGAGGGCATGGTGCACACCGGTGACCAGGGCCGACGCAATGCCGAGCTGGCAGAACAGGTGGCGAGCAGGATCGAGTCCGTGCGCGAGCTGATGCTGGTGCCCCAGGGCCTGCTGGGCAACTGGCAGGAGATGGCCCAGGATCGGCAGGACAGCCAGGCCAGTGCACTCATCCCCCGGATGGCGGGACAGATGGCGGAGGGCGATCGTGCGGCCGGCGTGCTGGCGGAGCTGGCGGAACAGTGCCGGGCGCAGGCCCAACCGCTCGACATTGCGGGGATCGACCAAGAGCTCAGGAGGATCCGCACCCTGGTGGAGGAGGTCTCCGGCGAGCAGATGGTCACCACCTCACGACGGGCTGCCCGAGCGATGCCGGAGGATGACGAACCGGTCGACGATCCGGTTGACGAGCAGCGGACCCCGGGGCCACGTCGGGGCGTCTGACGTGGACGACGTCCTGGTGGAGCGGGTGCTGCGTCTGGTGGAGCAGGTGCCGGCCGGTCGGGTGGTGAGCTACGGGGACCTGGCCAGGGCGCTGGGCACCGGCCCGCGCCAGATCGGGAAGGTGATGGCTCACTGGGGTCACGATGTGCCCTGGTGGCGGGTGACCAGCGCTGCCGGCCAGTTGCCCGAGCATCTCTTGGCGGACGCGCGCCGTCACTGGGAGGCCGAGGGGATCGCCCTCAGCCGCACGATGAAGGGGTGCCGGATTGCCGAGCACCGGTGGGCGGGGGATGGCCTTGCGGCGGCCGCCAAGCAGGTGGAGCGGGATCTGGCCACGGCATCCGGGGCAACCGTGTGACTCCTTGAACACTGTCCGGATTGAACACTGTCCGGATCGAACAATGACGTGGGTCCCCACGCGGGCAGGGGTCAGCAGGCGGGCAGGGCGTCCGGGATCTCCTCCGGTCCGTCGGCACCCACCCGGATGTCATGAGCGCGGCCGTCGATGCGCACGGTGACCGTGGTGCTGGAGGTCCAGCGGACTGCGTCCACGCGCTGCTGGGGCGTCAGGCAGCCCACGGTCCAGTAGCGGCTGGCGGACCCGCCATTCTCCTCGAGCCGCAGCCGGCTGCTCGCCGGCAGGGAATGGGGGTTCTGGGTGACGACGATGGCGTGCTGCCCGTCGGGTGCGGTCCAGGTGCCCTGATCGGACGGTCCCTTCCACGGGCTCGTGACTGCGGCGTGGGTGGCCAGTGCCAGCGTGCCCGCGATCATGCAGACCGCGGCCGCCACAGGACGTCGCCGTGCCACCAGGAAGCTTGTGAGAAGGGCTGTGACAGAGACCATCAGGAGGCAGGCCGGCGACGGCAGCACCTCCGCCTGCAGGAATCCCTGGCGCGGTCCGCCGAGCAGGGAGGAGGTCAAGGCCAGCAGCAGGGCCACCGAGGCGACGCCACCACCCACGACAGCGGGGGCGCAGGAGCGCCCGTCCGGCAGTGTGGGTGCGTGGGTCATGCAGGCATCGTTGCACCGGGCAGGCGACTCCCAGTGATGTCTGACCATTGGCAGAATATGCGCTGGTCAGGCCGCCATTCCTGCCGGTCAAGGCATCGGTGCCGCCGGACCTGATGGCGCGGGTGGCGCGGAGTCTAAGCCTATGTACAGGCACGGTCGGCTGGCCGTGCCCGGGCAGGTCGAAGGACCGGCGCGGAGCTGCCGAGTCTGGTTCGGCGGATCTGGCGATGTGCGGCTGTCCATGCAACCTGCGGGGCGCCCGGTGCGTAGAAGGAGTAGGACACCTGCCGTGACCCGTCGGCGGGGTCCTCGAGCCGAAGGGGAAGTCATGAAGCGTCGTCGTCCAGTTGTCGTCCTGTTGGCAGCATTCGGACTGGCCCTGGCGGGCTGTGGAGGGGATCAGACTGGTTCCGTCCCAGAGGGGATCGACGGCCCAGCCGCGGAATCGCCAGCGCAGACCGGGACCGCTGGCTCCGTGACCCCGCAGCCCGGTGCAGACGGGTCCTCGCAGGCAACCCGGATCGCCACCGCGTCCAGCCCTGCGGTGCAGCCCGCCTCGGCATCCGCCAGTTCGGCGTCGTCAAGCCAGATCGACGCCGGCGCGGGGACATCCAGTACGGGGACATCCAGTACCGGGTCATCCATGCAGGCGACTTCGAACCCTGAGTCATCCACAGCGGAAACTGCTGAGCCGGCCCCCTATCGGGCAACCGGTGGCGCGGGCGATGGACTGTACTTCTCCACGGGCGCACTGCGCTGCGGGATCACCCCGGTCCTCAGTGGATGTCAGTCGATGGAGCTCGTCAAGAATCTCCCCGAATGTGACAACCCCGAAACCAAGGCGCCCTATGTGGCGCTACACGCCAGTGACGACCCGAGCACCTGCACCAGTCAGGGGGTCTTCGTGGCCGAGCGTGTCGAGGAGTTGCCCGTCGGGCAGCGGCTCAGTGCCCACGGCACCACCTGCACGGTGGTCGCACGCGGATCGGTGCAGTGTTCCAGTCAGCTGGGCTCGCTGGTGGCCAACCCGCAGGAGTTCAAGCTGGAGGTCAATCCCTGATCGGGGTGGGCCAGGTCTCAGAGCACCATCGCCGCAACCCAGCCGGCCAGCAGCAGTGGGATGTTGAAGTGCAGGAAGGTCGGCAGCACGGTGTCACGAATGTGGTCGTGCTGGCCGTCGGCATTGAGACCTGAGGTGGGGCCCAGCGTCGAGTCAGAGGCGGGGGAGCCCGCATCGCCGAGCGCGCCGGCCGTGCCGATGAGGGAGACGGTGGCGAGCGGGGAGAAGCCCAGCTGCAGACACAGCGGCACGAAGATCGTGGTGATGATGGGCAGGGTGGAGAAGGACGAGCCGATGCCCATCGTCACCAGCAGGCCCACCAGCAGCATCACGAAGGCGCCCGTCACCTGGGAGCCGCCGAAGGCCTTGGCGCTGGCGGTGACCAGCGAGTCCACCTGGCCGGTGTCCTTCATCACCTGCGCGAAGCCCTGGGCGGCGATCATGATGAAGCCGATCATGGCCATCATCTTCATGCCGGAGTCGAAGACCGCGTCGGCCTCGCTCCACTTGATCACCCGGGCCGCGACGAAGACGGCGAAGCCCACCAGGGCGCCGAGCAGCAGGGAGTCGGCCCAGATCTGAACCACGAGGCACAGCACCACGGCCAGCAGCGCCACGACGATGTTGTACGTCCGCACGGGCTCGCCCAGGTGCACATTGCCCTGGCCCTCGACGGGCTTGTTCTCGTAGTGGCGGGGCTTGCGGTAGTTGAAGAAGGCCAGCAGGAGACCGGCCAGCATGCCCAGGGCGGGGATGCCCATGGCGATCATCACGTTGATGCCGCTGGTGTCCAGGCCGGCCTTGTTGATGTTGGAGAGCAGGATGTCGTTGAGGAAGACATTGCCGAAGCCGTAGGGCAGGTACATGTAGGTGGTGACCAGACCAAAGGTCATGATGCAGGCCAGCAGGCGGCGGTCCACGTCGAAGCGGTTGAAGGCCAGCAGCAGCGGTGGGATCAGCAGCGGGATGAAGGCGATGTGGATCGGCACCAGGTTCTGGCTCATGATGGCGACCACGAGCACGACGCCGAGCAGCCCCCACTTGAGGCCCTTGGAGGCGGTGCTGCCTTCCTCGCCGGCCTTGTTGACCACCCAGGCGGCGAAGGCCTGGGGCATGCCGGAACGGGCGATCGCGACGGCGAAGGCGCCCAGCATGACGTAGGAGAGGGCGATGGATGCGCCATTGGCGATGCCCTCGGTGAAGGATTCCATGGTGCCGGTCAGCCCCATTCCGGCGCTGACTCCTCCCACCAGGGCTCCGATGATCAGTGAGATCACGACGTGGACGCGCGCGAAGGACAGCGCGAGCATCACGATGACGGCCAGGACGACGGCATTCATGGGCAACTCCAGAGGCAGGAAACGAGCCAACGGTAGTGCCTGTCGTCGTCTTCGGCGGCATCGGGTTTCGGTGGGTGAGGTGGCCAAGCTGTTGGCGAGCTGAAGTGGGCGAAAATCGTGTTGTCCCCTGATCGGGTGACGGGAGGATTGCCCGTTTGCACGTACAAACGGCGTCCGTGTCACAGTCTGGGGGGACACGTGCGTCACGAGTCTGAAGCGGAGCTGAACTGGGCGCCGTCGGGCACGGGAGGGGCCATTTGCCCCACGAACCGGACGCCCGTCAGAGTAGAGGCATCGCACGGCACCCGATCGGGGGAGAGGGTGCAAGGGGTTCGGGGGAGCCCCACAGCGATACGGGTTCGGGGGAACCCACGGTCAGTTCGGGGGAGCTGACAGCGACCGTTTCGGGGGAGACGGGAGCAGGAAATTCGGGGGAGAACTGGATCGCGATCGGGGGATGACGATCCGTGGACCCGAGGGGCCCGGACGCGCACAGCGTCCGGGCCCGGTTCCGTTTCCGGGGCCCTTCGCGCACGTCGCGGGTGCGGTGGTCGGGCTGTGTCAGCCGAGGGCGGCGAAGCGGTCCAGATCGGGCTTGGTGCCCGTCAGGATCAGCTGGTCACCGGGCAGGATCAGCTGGTCACCGGGCAGGATCACCGTCTCCGGTACTGCGTACTGGAAGGGTTCACCCTCCCGCTTGAGCCCGACGACGGTGACGTGGTGGCGCGAGCGCACGTCGGACTCCGCCAGGCTCTGGTGGCAGATGGCGCCGGGTGCGGAGATGCGTGCCACGGCGAAGCCGTCCTCGAACTCGAAGTAGTCGATCAGGTGGCGGGCGACGGCGTGCGCCACCCGCACGCCGGCGGCATGTTCCGGGTAGATGACGTGGTCGAGCCCGATCTGGGCCATCGCCTCCTCGTCCGTGGCGTCGACGACGGCGACATTGTCCAGCGTCGTGGCGAGCCGGGCCACCAGTGCTGCGTCGCGGTCCACGGCGATCACCTCCACGCCGAGCTCATCCAGGCGCCGGGCCGCGGCCGCGCCAAATCGCCCGAGGCCGACGACGAGCGCGGGGTCGCCGCTGGTGGGCGCGTTCTGCTTGCGGAACATGGGTCTCCTATCCGACCAGGGGGTCTTCTTTTGGCAGTTCGTAGCGGCGAGGCCGGTCGTGCAGCGCGATGGCCGTCGCCACCGTGACGATTCCGACGCGCCCCAGGAACATCAAGGCCATCAGCACGGCCCAGGACTGGTGGTGGAGTGTGGGCGTCAGGTTCATCGAGAGCCCCACCGTGGCAAAGGCGCTGATCGCCTCGAAGGTCAGGGCGTGCAGCGGGACCTTCTCCCAGCTGGCCAGCAGGAGCACGGCGGTGAAGACCACCGCCGTGGCCAGGGTGATGACGGACAGCGCCTGCCGGGTGGCTGCCGAGCTGATCTTGCGTCCGCCGAAGATGGTCTTGCGTTCACCCGCGATCTCGGTGGAGACGGCCAGCAACAGGACGGCGACGGTGGTGACCTTGAGGCCGCCCTCCGTTCCGGCCGCGCCACCGCCGATCATCATCAGCCCGAAGTGGATGGCGATGGTGGGCTGGGTGAGCCCGGCGTAGTCGATGGAATTGAATCCCGCGGTGCGGGGGAAGACGGTTCCCCGAGCGTGCCGAGGAGCTTGCCCGCCACTGGCTGCCCACCCAGCGTCGCGGGATTGTTCCACTCGAAGGCGACGAAGGTCAGCGCACCGAGGGCCAGCAGGACGGCCGTGCCCAGGGCGGTGAGGCGCAGGTGCACTGACGGGGTGCGTCGGGTGAGCAGGCCGCGATGCCTGTTCAGCAGCTCCAGGTAGACCGGGAAGCCCAATCCGCCCGCGATGATGGCGGCGCAGATCGGCAGCATCACCCACGGGTCCTGGTTGAAGCCCATCAGGTTGTCCGAGTACAGCGCGAAGCCGGCATTGTTGAAGGCGGAGACTGCGTGGAAGAGGCCTCGCCAGAGCGCCGACGGCAGACTGTGCCCCAGCGTCAGGAAGCGCGCGGTGAGCAGCAGGGTGACGGCGCCCTCCGCGGCCAGCGTGATCAGGAGGATCTGTCGGGGTACTCGTTGGATGCCCGGGATGAGGGCGCGCACTTCGGACTGCGCGAGCCGTGCGGTGCGGTGGTTCACGCGTCGCACCACGCGGAAGAGCAGGAGGCTGGTGAGGGTCATGATGCCGAACCCGCCCAGCTGGATGAGGGCCAGGATGACGCTCTGCCCGAAGTGGGTCCAATGGGTTGCGGTGTCCACCACGGCAAGGCCCGTGATGCACAGTGCTGACATGGCTGTGAAGCAGGCCTGCCACCAGTCGGTCTGCTGCCCGGGCGTGGTGGCGGCCGGGAGCATGAGCAGCGCGCTGCCCAGCGCCCAGCCGGTCAGGTAGACGGTGGGGAGGAGTCGGCCGGGGCGTTCCAGCGCTGATCTGCTCACCCCAGAACGGTAGGACCGCAGTGGCCTGTGGCGCGATTCGGCTTGCTGAAGCCAAGCTGAAGGCCTCCGGCGAGATCCTGGGTGGACGGTTGTCCCCGGATTGTGGGACAAGCGTCGGGGCCGAGGTCCTCCGAGGGGGCGTTCTTGTCCCCTGAATGGGTGACAGAACGGCCGTCAACAGCCAATTTCTGATTGAAAGCGCTGGTCAAAGGGCCTTAACCGTTAACTTGTCTTCAATTCGGATGCCCTGCAGAGTTGAGTCATCGCAAGGCACCCGATCCGGGGGGTGAAGGTGCCGGGGGAGTTCGGGGGAACTTCCCAGCGAGAAGGGTTCGGGGGAACCCAACCCGGTTCGGGGGAACTGGGAACCAACTCGGGGGAGTTGGACGCGACCACCTTCGGGGGAAGTTGGGAGCACAGCTGATTCGGGGAATCAGACAGGATCTGGAATCGGGGGATTCACGATCCAAGGACCTACGGGCCCGGACGCAGATGGCGTCCGGGCCCGATGTCATTGCTGGCCTGACTCATCTGGCCGGATCGGGGGCTGGGGTCACAGGGCCGGGTGCAGGTCCTTCATCGCAAAGCGCTGACGGCCGGCGACGGCCAGCACGTCAAGCCCCAGCGTTGTCACGCAGATCACCAACAACACGCCCAGATCCCTCAGGAAGTGGCTCCACAGCCCACTGGAGATGACGATCCGGAAGGCGTCAATCGTGTAGGTGATCGGCATGAACGGGCTGATCCACTGGAAGAAGGGTGGCAGCACGTCGGCCGGGTAGGTGCCACCGGTGGACGAGAGCTGCAGGATCAGCAGTACCAGCAGCAGTGCTGATCCCGGCAGCCCCAGTGCCATGCGCATCGTGTGCGCAATCAGGGAGAAGGCGATCGCCGTGACCACCACCAGCAGCACGGCCGCCGCTCCGTGTTCCGGTTCCAGCCCCAGGGTGACCCACACGATGCCGAGCGTCAGCAGGGATCCCAGGGTGCCCACCATCGCCACGGGAAGGTAGGCCGAAAGGGTCAACAACAGCGGGTGCTGCCGCCCCGCCAGCAGGCGGCCCGAGATGGGCCGCATCACCATGAAGCCGGAGACGCCGAAGACCCAGACGGCGATCGAGAGCATCATCGGGGCGATGCCGCGTCCGTAGACCTTGGCGGGATTGTCCACCACGGTGCGCACATCCGCCGGGGCGGCGAGCACCTGGGCGGCGCCCTCGGCCTGGTCATCGTTCAGGGCCGGGATCCGCTCCACTCCATCGGCCAGGCCGGTGTGCAACTTCTGCGCACCGGCCGTGAGGGAGCCCAGACCGTCGTCGAGCTTGTCGGCCCCCGCGACGAGTTTCCCGCTGCCGGTGGACAGTTGCTGCAGGCCGGTGTCGAGTTGGGCGACGCCGCCGCCTGCCTTGACGATGCCGGTGGACAGCTCGCCCGCGCCGGTTTGGGCGGAGTCGATTCTGGCGTGCAGGCGCTGTGCCCCGTCGGCCACCTGGTGCGCGCCGTCGTTGAGCTGGTTGAGCTTGCCGGAGGCCTCGGCCAGCTGTGCACTGGCGTCCGAGGTCTGGATCCGCGTGTTGAGCTGGGAGCGACGTGGTCGGGGTGGGTCTACGTCGCGTTCGTCATCGATGCCTACGCGCGCCGGATCTTGGGCTGGCGAGCCGGGACCAGCATGACCACCCAGCTGGTGCTGGATGCGTTGGAGCAGGCGATCTGGACCCGGCAGCGGGAAGGCCACGACCTGACTGGACTAGTGCATCACTCGGACAGAGGCGCCCAGGCCGGCTATACCCAGGCCGAGCTTGCAGAGCGGATCGGCGTCGGCCAGCGGCAGGTGTCCAAGATCGAGAACGGCGACATCGAGAACGCCAAGGTCGGCACCATCCGCGGCTACCTCGAAGCAGTCGGTGGCGGCATGGCCCTCGAGTATGTGATTGGCGGTCACCGGGTCCAGGTCGCCTGACCCACTGCAGATGCCGCGGGTGCGTGGCCTCCGGCTGCCGCGCCCTCATGGCACCCCTCTGTGTCAAGGGTGGCTCATGACGCGATCGGCAGCGGCGTCGTAAGGTCGGGGTCAGCGGGTTCGGGAAGTGACTTCTTCGAAGTGCTGGTGTGGGACTGT
>NZ_JBQKKT010000009.1:0-126071 GCF_052116585.1 Luteococcus sp. Sow4_B9
CCGCCCGCCCCCCCCCCCCCCCCCCCCCCCCCCCCCCCCCCCCCCACACTCTGCCTCGTCCGCGACCCTCTGCGGGGGGCGTCAGTGCTTGACGCGACCCAGGAAGGCCTTGGTGCGTTCCTCGCGAGGATGGTCGATGACCTGGCTTGCCGGTCCCTGCTCGACCACCACGCCGCCGTCCATGAAGATCACGCGGTCCGCCACCTCCCGGGCGAAGGCGATCTCGTGGGTGACCACGATCATTGTCATGCCCTTGGCCGCGAGGTCCTTCATCACGGTCAGCACCTCGCCCACGAGCTCCGGGTCCAGTGCGCTGGTCGGCTCGTCGAAGAGCATCAGGTCGGGCTCCATGGCCAGCGCCCGGGCGATGGCGACGCGCTGTTGCTGACCGCCGGACAGGTGGCTCGGATAGGAGCTTTCGCGGTCTGCAAGGCCCACCTGGGCCAGTAGCTCGCGGGCGCGGGCCTCGGCCTGGGGCCTGGCGACCTTCTTCACCACGATCGGGGCTTCAGTGATGTTCTCCAGCACTGTCTTGTGCGGGAACAGGTTGAAGCGCTGGAAGACCATGCCGATGCTGGAGCGCTGCCGGGCGATGTCCTTGTCAGTGCGCTGGTAGAGCTTGCCGTCGCGCTCCTCGATGCCGATCAGCTCGCCATCGACGTAGATGCGGCCCGCGGTGATGGTCTCCATCTGGTTGATCAGCCGCAGGAAGGTGGTCTTGCCGGAACCGGACGGGCCCAGCAGGCAGACCACCTCACCGCGATCGACCTCGAGGTTGATGCCCTTGAGCACCTCCAGCGAGCCGAAGGACTTGCGGACGTCGACGGCGCGCACCTGCACGTCGGCCTTGGTGGCGGAGCCCGTGTCCACGGTCACGGGGGGATTTGCTGGGGTGCTCATCAGTGGTCGCCTCCGGTGTAGTTGAGGGGTGCGTGGCCGCGGCCGAAGCGCTTCTCCAGCCAGCTCTGGCCGATCATCAGGATGGTCGTGGTGATCAGGTAGTAGAGGCTGGCCGCCATGTAGACCGGGATCATCTTGTAGTAGTTCGTGCCGATGCTGCGCAGCTGGTAGAGCATCTCGCCCGCCAAGGGGAGGGCGATCAGCAGCGACGTGTCCTTGAACATGGCGATGGTCTCGTTGCCCATCGGGGGGATGATCACGCGCATCGCCTGCGGGAGGATGATGCGACGCATGGCCTGCCCACGGGTCATGCCCAGGGCCGTGGCAGCTTCCATCTGCCCCTTGTCGACGCTGATGATGCCGGATCGGGCGATCTCGCTGAAGTAGGCGGCCTCGCTCATGGCCAGACCCAGGATGGCGCCCAGGTAGCCGGTGAACAGGCGATTGGCGTCCAGGGTGGCGATTCGCAGCGTCCCGTCGATGCCGAACAGCGCCATGATCTCGCGGTCATAGGGGATGCCGATGCCCACGCCGTCGGGGAAGAAGGCGCCGGCGGCACCCAGGATCGAGAGCAGCACATAGCGTGGGATGGATCGGAAGAACCAGGCATAGGCGAAGGCGACGCCGCTGAGCAGCTTGTTCTCGCTCATCCGCATGATGGCCAGCAGGATGCCGCCGACCACGCCCAGGATCATGGCACCGATGGTGACCATGATCACGCCGAGCCAGAAGCCCTTGGCAACCGGGACCTGACGCATGGCGTCCAGGGTGAAGAGCCAGTCGAAGGCCGGGTTGGTGATCAGCTGGTGGACGATCATCACCAGGGCGAGTCCGACGACGACCGCCGCGACGGTGCGCCAGGGATGGCGGACGGGGATGACCTCGACCTGCTCGGGGCTGGTGCTGCTCATGACGGGTTCACCTCGAATGCGTCGATGGCACCGTCGGTCTGGTTCCAGGTGGCCAGGATCTGGTCGTAGTGTCCCGATGCCTTGAGGTCGTCGTAGGCCTGACGGACCGCTTCCGCGAACTCGGGCTGGTCCTTGCGCAGGACGATGCCGTAGGGGGCGGTGTCATAGCTCTCGCCGAGCGGCTCGAGGGTGTCGCCGGACATCTTGATGGCGTACAGGCTGATGGGGGAGTCGGCAGCCATCATGTCGGCGCGTCCGCTGATCAGGGCCGTGGTGGCCTCGCCCTGGTCGGTGAAGCTCAGCAGATTGATCTTCCTCGAGCCGCACTTGGCCTGCATTGCCTTCATCTCCATCTCCTGCACGACGCCGATCTGGACGGCGACGGTGCGGCCGCACGGCGGCTCGTTCGGCGTCACCTGCTTCGGGTTGCCCTTCTGCACCACCCACAGGGAACCGGCGTTGAGGTAGCTGACCATGTTCACCGTCTTGGTTCGCTCCGGCGTGACGGTGAAGGCGGAGACACCGGCGTCGTACTTCTTGGCCTGGATACCGATCAGGATCTGGTCGAAGGGGCTCTCCTTCCACTGCACGCTCACGCCCATCCGGGCGGCGGCGGCATTGAACAGGTCCACGTCCAGGCCACTGACCTTCGAACCCTCGAGGAATTCGACGGGCTTGTAGTTGGGGCTGGTGCCCACGGTGATGGTCTTGCGGGCGCGCACCCCTGCAGGCAGCTTGTCAAAGAGCTCCTGGCTTGCCTCGACGGGCGGCAGGTTCTGCTCCGCCGAGGTGGTGGGCAGCCCGGAGCCACTCAGGTTGGTTGCACAGCCACTGGCAAGCAGTGCGGTGCCGATGGTGGCGGCGAGCACCGACACCCCGAACGGACGCTTCATGCGCGAATTCCTCCCGAATCGAGACAGACGAGACATTCTCCCACCGCAAAATCTTCGGCGCCAAACGTGTCCACCATGGACGGTCAGGAGGCACGCCCGGCTCGGGTGTGCAGTGCCGGTTGCTGGACGCCGACTGCTGGACAACGGAGGGGCTTGCAGAATGACGTGGGCCCCACCCGGATCCGGGTGGGGCCCACGTGGGCAGGCAGTCGGCCTCATCCTGACGCTGTCTGGGGCCTCATCCTGACG
The DNA here is from genome assembly GCF_052116585.1 of Luteococcus sp. Sow4_B9. Lineage (NCBI taxonomy): Bacteria > Bacillati > Actinomycetota > Actinomycetes > Propionibacteriales > Propionibacteriaceae > Luteococcus > Luteococcus sp. Sow4_B9. The sequence continues at coordinate 2,954 of NZ_JBQKKT010000009.1, forward strand.
CTACCTCGGGCAGGAGTCGGCTCACTCCACGAAACCGTCCTCGTCCAGCTGCTTCTTGCCGGCGTCCTTGCGTCGGCGCTCGGCGATGGCGTCGGGATCACCGCTGGCCTGCAGGCGGATGGCGCGGGCCTCGGCGACGGCCTCGGCCTCCTTCCCCTCGGCCTTGATGATGCCGGTGTCGTCGCGGGGCGGGAGCTGCAGGCTCTCCTCGGCGCGGATCCCAGCCTGCAGCTGGCGGGCCCGCTCCAGCTCGGCATCAACCTGGGCGCCGAACAGCAGGGCCAGATTCGTGAGGTAGATCCACAGCAGCATCACGATGACGCCGGCCAGGGCGCCGTAGGTCTTGGAGTAGTTGCCGGCATTGGTCACGTAGAGGGCGAAGGCGCCGGAGGCGAGCAGCCAGACCAGCAGGGCAACACCCGCGCCCACCGAGAGCCAGCGGAACTTGGGCTGACGCACATTGGGGGTGAAGTGGTAGAGCACGGCAATCATGAGGATGACCAGCGCCAGCATCACCGGCCACTTGGCCCAGCCCCAGACGGTGACGGCGGTGCTGCCCAGACCGACGACGCTCCCGATCGCCTCGGCCACGGGGCCGGAGACCACCAGCGCCACCAGCATCAGGGCGGCCGAGAGCACCAGGAAGAGGGTGATGGCCAGATTGGTGCCGCGCAGCTTCACCATCGGGCGGCCCTCTTCGACCTCGTACACCTTGTTCATGGCCCGTCCGAAGGCGCCCACATAGCCGGAGGCCGACCAGAGTGCGGAGGCGAGACCGATGAACAGCGCCAGACCGGTTCCACGCGAGTTCACCATCTGCTTCAGCGGGCCTTCGATCTGCTGCATCGCGTCCGCCGGGGCGAGTTGCCCCACGACGTCCAGGAGCGCCTGGATGCCTCCCTCGGACTGGCCGAACAGGGCGAGCATGGAGACGATCGCAAGCAGGCCGGGGAAGAGCGCGAGGACGCTGAAGTAGGTCAGGGCAGCACCCAGATCGGTGCAGCCGTCCGCCTGGAATTCTCGAAGCGCATTCTTGAAGGTGAACTTCCATCCGGGCTTGGTGATCTCCGGAGGCGAGGACGGCTTCTTCGGATGGTCCGGGGAAGGCGCGTCGTCGTGCTTCCTCTTCGTCTCGTGGTTGAGGTTCTCGTCGGTCATGGTGGCCTCCGGTGTGCTGGTGCGGCCGGCGCGTGACGACGGGCCACGGCCGCTGGAATTCATCGTCACAGTAGCCGTGGCAACGACCGGACACGCTGTCCGCAGCCGCAGTTTCGCTCAGGACGGATTGAACGGTGCAGTAGGGTTGCCGCGGTCGAGAGGCCGTCCGCGGTGGACGGTTGGTGAGGTGGTGGGCAGATGACCTGGGGTGAGATCGCGGGTCTGGTTGCAGCCGCCGCGGCAGTGGTCTTCGTGGCCTTGAGCGCCATCCCGCTCTGGAAGCTGGGCGGTGTGATGGACGAGCTGCGGCTGGCGGTGCGCAAGCTGGGGGACGGGACCACGCCGATCCTGGACGAGCTGAAGGGCACCGTGAGCACCACCACGGAGGAGATTGCCCGGCTGAGCCTGGTCACCGAGGAGCTGGCGAAGATGAGCCACAATGCCACCACCATGACCGAGCAGGTCGCCAGCGTCTCCACGGTGGTCAGCACACCGCTGGTGAAGACGGCCGAGGTGATGGGCCGTACGGCGACGGCCGCACGAGATGTCGGGCGACGGGTGCAGCAGCGTCGCCCCCGGCGAGACCCGCAGGACCCCAGGGCACTCGCAGCGCAGGGAGCGTCGGATGCACCCGATAGTCTGGGCCGCACCTCAGAACATGATCTGGACCACGAGCAAGGACAACTTTGATGAAAGCCGCTGAGATCGGTCGTCGTTACCTCGACTTCTTCGTAGGCAAGGAGCACGCCGTCGTGCCCAGCGCCTCGCTGCTCTACAACGACCCCACGCTGCTCTTCGTCAATGCCGGCATGGTCCCCTTCAAGCCCTTCTTCACCGGCGAGGAGCCGGCTCCCTGGAAGCGAGCGGTGAGCAACCAGAAGTGTGTCCGCACCCTGGACATCGAGGAGGTGGGCAAGACCACCCGCCACGGAACCTTCTTCCAGATGCTGGGCAACTTCTCCTTCGGTGACTACTTCAAGAAGGAGGCCATCCAGTACGCGTGGGAACTGGTCACTTCGGAGCAGCACAATGGCGGCCTGGGATTCGACCCGGCAAAGGTCTGGGTGACGGTGCTGGGGCCCGGATTCCACCCGGACTACCCCGACGGCGACAAGGAGGCCATCGAGTACTGGCTCGAAGCGGGCATCCCACGCGAGCACATCCAGGGCCGCAGTCTCAAGGACAACTACTGGAACATGGGCGTCCCGGGTCCGGGTGGTCCCTGCTCTGAGATCTACATCGACCGTGGTCCCGAGTTCGGCGCCGACGGGGGTCCCGAGGCCGACGAGGATCGCTTCCTGGAGATCTGGAATCTGGTCTTCCAGCAGGAGGATCTCTCGGCAGTGCGTGCCAAGGATGACTTCGACATCGCCCGTCAGCTGCCCACCCAGAACATCGACACCGGCGCGGGCCTGGAACGCATCGCCTACCTCTTGCAGGGCAAGAACAACATGTACGAGATCGACGAGGTCTTCCCCGTCATCGAACGTGCCGCGGAGATGGCCGGCAAGACCTATGGCAAGGATGCCGAGGACGACGTCCGTCTGCGCGTGGTGGGCGACCACGTCCGCTCCTCGCTGATGCTGATGACCGACGGTGTCACGCCCGGCAATGAGGCTCGCGGTTATGTCCTGCGACGGCTGCTGCGCCGCTCGGTGCGGTCCATGCGTCTGCTGGGTGTCACCGAGCCGGTGCTGCCGACGCTGCTCGAGGTCTCCAAGACTCTGATGGAGGTCTCCTACCCGGACGTGACCGACCAGTGGAGCCGCGTGCTCCCGGTGGCCACCAATGAGGAGGAGTCCTTCCGTCGCACTCTCACCCAGGGAACACAGCTCTTCGACATGGCCGTGGCCGACGTCAAGGGTGCGGGGTCGAGCAAGCTGGCCGGTGACAAGGCCTTCCAGCTGCACGACACCTACGGCTTCCCGATCGACCTGACCCTGGAGATGGCCTCCGAGCAGGGCCTCGACGTGGACGTCGAACAGTTCAAGAGCCTGATGGCCGAGCAGCGAAACCGCGCCAAGGCCGATGCGAAGGCGAAGAAGGGCGGTACCGTCTCCACGGAGGGCTACCGCCAGCTCCGTGAGCAGGGCGAGACACCCTTCCTCGGCTACACCGAGCTGGACCTCCCGACGACGCTGCGCGGCATCATCGCCGACGGTCACGTGGCGGATCGGGCCACGGCCGGCCAGACCGTCGAGCTGGTGCTCGCGGAGACCCCCTTCTATGCCGAGTCCGGTGGCCAGGATTCCGATGCCGGAACCATCGTCGTGGACGGCGTCGGTCTGGACGTGCTGGACGTGCAGCGTCCGGTTCCCGGACTGGTGGTGCACAAGGTGCAGGTGCCCGAGGGGGTCGACTTCGGCGCGGGGGCCCAGGTGCGCGCCACCGTGGACGCCCTGCACCGGCTGGGTGCCTGTCAGGCCCACACCGCGACGCACGTCCTGGGCGCGGCCCTGCGTGAGCTCGTGGGGCCAACCGCAACCCAGGCTGGCTCGTACAACAAGCCCGGATATCTGCGTTTCGACTACTCCAGCCAGCAGTCGATGAGCGAGGCGATGCGTCTGGAGATCGAGGAGCGGTGCAACCAGGCGATCGTGGAGAACCTGGCTTTCAGCGCCACGGAGCTCCCGCTGGCCGAGGCCCGGGCGCGTGGGGCGCAGGCGATGTTCGGCGAGAAGTACCCGGAGATCGTGCGCATGGTCGAGCTGGGCGACGGGAACTGGAGCCGTGAGCTGTGTGGTGGCACGCATGTGGCCGGAACGGCACAGATCGGGATGATCGACATCCTGGCTGAGCAGTCCATCGGGTCCGGAGCCCGCCGTTTCGAGGCGCTGGTGAGCACCGACGCGTTCAAGCACATGGCGGGGGAGCGTGCGCTGGTGCACGGCCTGACCGACATCCTCAAGACCCGACCCGAGCAGCTCACCGACCGTGTGCAGAAGCTCGTGGCAGACCTCAAGGCCGCGGAGAAGCAGATCGCGGACCTGAAGGCCCAGCAGCTGATGGCCGGCATCGGTGACATCCTCGCCAGCGCACATGACGTGAACGGCTACACCGTGGTGACCAGGCAGGTTGCCGGGGTGGGCGGCAACGAGCTGCGCAACCTGGCCACCGAGCTGCGCGGGCGCCTGGGAGACGTTCCCAGCGTCGTGGCCCTGGTCGGCGGAACGGACGAGAAGCCGGCGCTGATCGTTGCGACCAGCCCGGCGGCCCGCGAGAAGGGCGCCAAGGCCGGAGCGCTGGTGCGCGTCGCTGCCGAGAAGCTGGGCGGCAAGGGCGGCGGCAAGGATGACCTGGCCCAGGGTGGTGGCAGCGACGGCACGGCGGCGCCGCAGGCGCTGGCGGCCATCGAGGCAAGCCTCCGGGGCTGAACCGTGGCCTCTCTGACCACTTCGTACGGGGTCCTGCTGGCCCTCGACTGGGGCAAGGCCAGGATCGGCGTTGCTGCCTGTGACGCGCAAAGAATCCTGGCCTACCCGGTGGAGACCGTGCAGAACACCCCGAAGGACCCTGCACAGGTGATGCGTCGCCTGCGCGATCTGGTGGCCGAGTACGAGCCGGTCGAGCTCCTGCTGGGGCTGCCGGTCTCCCTCCAGGGAGACGAGGGCATTGCGGCGCAGGCGATGCGTGAGGTGGCGGAGCGTCTGACCCAGGAATTCGGGGACTTGCGGGTCACACTGGTGGACGAAAGGCTCACGAGCGCAACCGCACACCAGCGGCTAGCTCAGGCAGGCAAGAATTCGCGTCAACGGCGCGGCATGATCGACCAGATGGCGGCAGTTGCCATTCTGGAACAGGCCCTGGCCGAGGGGTCGACCACACCAACGGAGGAATCTTGAGCGGGTTGTTCATGGACAACGACGGCAATCGCGACTGGAAGAAGATCGCCTATCACGCGCGCAGCGCCTTCGCCGTCCTGCTGAGCCTGGCCATTCTTCTGGGCGGGTCATGGTTCGTCTACGACAAGGCGAGTTCCGCGTACAGCGACTGGAAGACCTCCGAGGACTACGCCGCCGGTGCGGGGGTGGAGGACGTACAGATCACCATCCCCGAGGGGGCCAGCGGTAGCGAGATCGGTGGCGAGCTCGTGGACAAGAATGTCGTCAAGTCCCGAAAGGCCTTCCTCAAGGCCTTCAACCGCAATGAGAAGGCACAGAGCATCCAGGCGGGCACCTACAAGCTGCGCACCCAGATCTCGTCCTCCCAGGCGGTGGAGATGTTGCTCGACCCGAAGTCCGTGGTCCGCAACCAGGTCACGATCCCCGAGTCCCTGCGGATGAAGGACCAGTTCGCCCTGCTGAACAATAAGACCAAGATCCCGGTTGCCCAGTTCGAGGCAGCCGCGAAGAATCCGCAGGCCCTGGGGCTGCCGAAGTATGTTGAGAGCGCGGAGGGTTTCCTCTTCCCCCAGACCTACGAGATTGGTCAGCAGCCCACGGCCAAGTCGATCCTGACGCTGATGGCCAAGCAGTACAACACGGTGGCCAAGGACCTGAACCTGGAGGAGGGTGCCGAGGAACTGGACCGTGATCCCGTGGAGATCATGACGGTTGCCTCGATCCTCGAGGCCGAGGCCAGGGCCAAGGACATGCCGATGGTGGCGGGCATCATCTACAACCGGTTGGACAATGGGGAGCGTCTGGAGCTTGACTCGACCAGCTACTACGCCACCGACACGCCTCTGGGCAAGCCCTTGCCGAAGGGCTTCAAGGAGCAGGACAGCCCGTACAACACCTACCGCTCCTACGGACTGCCGCCCGGCCCGATCGGGGCCCCCGGCGCCACCGCCATCAAGGCCGCGCTCAATCCCGTCGAGAGCGACAACAAGTTCTGGGTGACCGTCAACTACGAGACCGGCGAGACGAAGTTCGCCGAGACCTACGACGAACACCTCAAGAATGTGGCGGAGTGGGAGAACTGGTGCAAGACGGCCAAGGACAAGTCGGGTTGCCCGGCGTGACCGTTCGAACCACCTGCGCAGTGATCGGCCACCCGGCCGGTCACTCGCTGTCTCCGGCCCTGCACCGAGCCGCCTATCGGGAGTTGGGGCTCGACTGGGACTATCGTGCGATCGACGTGGCGCCGGCAGATCTGGAGGCCTTCGTCACCGGCCTGGGACCCGAATGGCGCGCGCTGAGCGTGACCATGCCGCACAAGGCGGCGATCCGCCGGTTTGGTGCCACGGACGAGCTCGTTGACCTGGTGGGTGCCGGCAACACACTCCTCCTCGGGGCTGAGCCCATGGTGCGCAATACCGACGTCGGCGGCTTCCTGCTCGCGCTGTCCGTGGTGGGCATCGAGTCGACCGATTCGGCCACCATCATCGGCAATGGCGCCACCGCCACGTCCGCGGCTGTTGCCCTGCGCGAACTTGGCGTCGAGCGCGTGACCGTGCTGGCGCGCCGTCCGGAGCGTGCCAAGGGTCTCAGGACCTTCTGCACCACGACGCTCGGCATGCTGTGTGACGTTCGTCCGTTGGAGGCGGCTTCCGTCGTGCCCGGCGACATCGTTGTCTCCACGGTGCCGGAGGGCGGGGCGGACCACATCGCCAACGAACTGGCCGAGCAGACCCAGGTTCTCTTCGACTCGATCTACGATCCCTGGCCCTCGGCGCTGGCGCTGGCGGCGGAGGCCCGGCGGCGCACCGTGCTCAGTGGACTCGACCTGTTGGCCGGTCAGGCCGTCGAACAGGTGCGCTTGATGACCGGGGGTCAGGTGGCATTCGAGATGTTGAAGTCTGCTGGGCAAGAAGAGCTCAACCGGCGCGCTGGACTCTGAGAGACTAGGGCGCATGTTGCGCTACCTCACCGCCGGTGAATCCCATGGCCAGGCCCTGATCGCCACGATGGAGGGCATCCCGGCCCATGTCCAGGTGTCCACCGATGACATCCGCCAGGCCCTCGCCCGTCGTCGTCTGGGGGCCGGACGCGGCGCCAGGATGAAGTTCGAGGCCGACGAGGTGACCCTGGTGGGCGGTTTCCGTCACGGTGAGACCCTCGGTTCTCCGGTGGCGATCATGGTGGGCAACACCGAATGGCCCAAGTGGACGGAGGTGATGAGCCCCGACGTGGTGGACCAGGAGGTGCTGGACGCCCAGGCCCGCAATGCCAAGCTCACCCGTCCCCGCCCCGGCCACGCAGACCTTGCCGGCATGCAGAAGTACGCCTTCGACGAGGCCCGCCCGCTTCTGGAGCGCGCCAGCGCTCGGGAGACCGCAGCCCGTGTGGCGATTGGCCAGGTGGCGAAGAACTTCCTGCAGCAGGCCTGCGGCATCACGGTGCTCAGCCATGTGGTGGAGCTCGGTCCGGTGAAGGCGCCGCAGACCTTCCCAACCATCGACGATCTGGACCGGATCGATGCCGACCCCCTGCGGTGCAATGATCCGGAGGCGAGCACGGCGATGCAGGCGGAGGTGGAGGCCTGTCACAAGGAGGGTGACACGCTGGGCGGCGTCGTCGAGGTGCTGGCCTGGGGACTGCCCCCGGGTCTGGGCTCCCACTCGCAGGGTGACCGTCGTCTGGACGCCCGGCTCGCCGGGGCCCTGATGGGTATCCAGGCGATCAAGGGCGTGGAGCTGGGCGACGGCTTCGAGCTGGCGCGGGTGCGTGGTTCACAGGCCCACGACGAGATCGCGCCCGGTGCTGACGGCATCCGGCGGCTCACCCATCATGCCGGTGGCACGGAGGCAGGCATGAGCACCGGAGAGGTGCTGCGGGTCAGGGCGGCGATGAAGCCGATCGCGACGGTCCCCAAGGCGCTGCGGACCATCGACGTGACGACTGGCGAGGAGGCCCGGGCCCACCACCAACGCAGCGACGTTTGCGCGGTGCCGGCGGCTGGCGTCGTGGCCGAGGCGATGGTGGCGCTGGTGCTGGCCGAGGCGGTGCTTGAGAAGTTCGGCGGAGACTCGGTGGCCGAAACCCGACGCAATCTCCAGGCCTACCTGGCCGACGTGGCCGAGAGGGGACTGCAGATCCATGACTGACCCGGTCCCTGACACCATCGTGCTGGTCGGTGCGCCCGGTGCCGGCAAGTCAACCGTGGGCAAGCGGCTCGCAAGGGCACTCGGCACGGACTTCGTCGACGTGGACGCCCTGGTGGAGGAGCGCACCGGCATGCCGATCAGCGAGATCTTCCTGACCCAGGGCGAGGCCGCCTTCCGGGAACTGGAGCGTGACCTCACCCTGGAATGCCTCCAGCGGCCCGGGGTCGTCAGCCTGGGCGGTGGTGCCGTGATGGACGACACCACCCGCAGTGCGCTGCGCGACCGCTTCGTCATCTGGTTGAAGGTCAGCGCCCAGCAGGCCAGCCGACGTGTGGGACTGACCGGCAATGACCGGCCGCTGCTGGCGACCAATGTGCACTCCACCATGGTGAAGCTGATGCGTCAGCGGCAGCCGCTCTATGCGGAGGTGGCGACTCTTGAGCTCGACACCGACGGCATGAAGCCCGCCGCGGTGGTGCGGGAACTCCTGCCCCGCTTCGGGCTGGACGCGGGGGTGCCCGATGGTCTCGACGTGGAGGAGGAGTGATGGCGACCCTGACCGTACAGGCCGAGAAGCCCTACGAGGTGCACATCGGACACGGTGTCCTGGACCGGTTGGAGTCGCTGCTGGACGGCGCCTCTCGGGCAGTGGTCATCCACCCCGCCGCGATGGCCGACCGTGCCCAGCAGATCGCCAGCCGAGTGGCGAACCGCGGCCTGCAGGCACACACCGTCGAGGTGCCCGAGGGCGAGGCGGCCAAGACGGGCGGCACCCTGCAGGATTGCTGGGACGAGATGGCTGCTGTCGGCATGACGCGCAATGACCTGGTGATCGGTCTGGGCGGCGGTGCCACCACTGACCTTGCCGGTTTCGTGGCCGCCACCTGGCTGCGAGGTGTGGACTTCATCAGCATCCCGACCACGGTGCTGGCCATGGTGGACGCTGCCGTGGGTGGCAAGACCGGCATCAACATCGACGCTGGCAAGAATCTCGTCGGGGCCTTCCATGAGCCTCGTGGGGTGCTGTGTGACCTGGACCTGCTGGTGACCCTTCCCAGCGCCGAGGTCGTCTCCGGCCTCGCGGAGGTCATCAAGTGTGGGTTCATCGCCGACGAGCGCATCCTGGAACTGGTGGAACAGGATCCGCAGGAGAGTCGGGACGTCACGAGTGTGCGTTTTGCGGAGCTGGTGCGACGCGCGGTGGCGGTCAAGGCGAAGGTGGTCTCGGCGGATCTGAGGGAGTCGACGAGCAGTGGCGATCAGGTCGGCCGAGAAGCCCTGAACTATGGCCACACGCTGGGTCACGCGATCGAGAAGTACCAGCGATTCACCTGGCGCCACGGTGAGGCTGTGTCCATCGGGATGGTCTTCGTGGCAGAAGTGGCCGCACAGACACATGGCCTGGATCCCGCGGTGGTCGAGCGTCATCGTCGTGTCCTTGCCTCGGTGGGTCTTCCCATCCACTACAACGCGGGGGAGTGGGGTGACCTGCGCGCCACCATGAGTCTGGACAAGAAGGCGCGCGGCTCGGCACTGCGGCTGGTGGGGCTGCGGGACGTGGCCGATGTGACCATCATCGAGGCGCCGCCAGAGGAGGTCCTCGAGCAGGCCTGGCACCGGCTGGACCCTCAACGGACGTCGTGAATGCCCGACGGGTGGCGGGTCTAGGCTGGGTGCATGCCGAAGTCGACTCGTCACCCGTCCAAGCTGTCCATCGTCGGTGCCGGGGCGGTGGGCACGTCCCTGGCCTATGCCGCGCTGATTCGCGGATCTGCCAGCGTTGTGAGCCTGTACGACATCGCCACCAAGAAGGTGGAGGCCGAGGTCAAGGACCTGGCGCACGGCACCCAGTTCACCAATTCAGTGGTGATGGGCGGCGACGACATCTCGGTGGTGAAGGACTCCTCCGTCGTGGTGATCACGGCGGGTGCCAAGCAGAAGCCCGGCCAGACCCGGCTGGAGCTGGCGGCGACGAATGCCAAGATCATGGAGTCGATGATGCCGGAGCTGCTGAAGCAGGCTCCGGAGGCTCTCTACGTGCTGGTGACCAATCCGTGTGACGTGCTGACCGTCGTGGCGCAGAAGATCAGCGGTCTGCCGACCGCGCAGATCTTCTCGACGGGCACCATGCTGGACACCTCTCGACTGCGCTATCTGATTGCCCAGCGCACCAAGGTGGCCCAGCGCAATGTGCACGCCACCATTGTCGGTGAGCACGGTGACAGCGAGTTCCCGGTCTGGTCCAGCGCGAACATCTCCTCGGTGCCCATTCGTGACTGGAGCTATGCAGGCAAGAAGGTCTTCACCGACGAGGTGCTCGCAGAGCTGGCCCATGAGGCGGCCTTTGCCGCCTATGACGTGATCGAGGGCAAGGGCGCCACGAACTATGCGATTGGCCTGGCAGGCGCTCGGCTGGTGGAGGCGCTGCTCTCGCCGACGCGTACCGCCCTGCCGCTCTCGAGCGTCCTGCACGGCTACTACGGCATCCACGACGTCGCCCTCTCGCTGCCCACCCTGGTCAGCTCGGCTGGCATCGAGCGGGTCCTGGAGATCCCGATGGATCCCACAGAGGTCTCGTCGCTGCACCGCTCTGCTGAGCAGCTGCGCACCAGTCTGGCGGCCCTCGGCTACTGAGACCCGCCCTCGGCCGGAAAGTCCAGGGGATGGTCGAGGACCGCGGGTCGGCCCGGCAGCCATCGCCCGAGTCCGGGGTCATACGCTTGGCCCATGGCCAACTTCAGCTATGTCAGGGCGTCGGACGGAACCTACACGCTACGGATCGGCGCTCGTGGACGTGAAGTACTGACCAATCCACTGTCGAACTTCGGCACGGCCTTCACTCGAGAGCAGCGGATCGACCTGAACATCAATGGTCTGCTGCCCACCACGGTGACGACCATGGACCAGCAGCTCAAGCGGGTCTACGCGCAGTTCCGCGGGGAGCCGGACGACCTGGCCAAGTACGTGTACCTGAACACGATGCTGGACCGCAATGAGACGCTCTTCCACCGACTGCTGATGGAGCACCTCGACGAGATGCTGCCCATCGTCTACACACCCACGGTCGGCAAGGCGATCGAGACCTACAGCCACTGGTTCCACCGGCCACGCGGTGTCTTTCTGTCCATCGCCGACCCAGATGGCATCGAGCCCGCCCTGCGCTCCTATGGGCATGCTGCGGAAGACGTCGACCTGGTGGTCGTGACCGATTCCGAGGGCATCCTGGGCATCGGGGACCAGGGCGTCGGCGGCGTGGCCATCGCCGTCGGCAAGCTCGGCGTGTACACGGCTGCCGCGGGCATCCATCCGAGCCGGGCGATTCCTGTTGTGCTGGACGTCGGTACGGACAACATCGACCTGCTCAACGACGAGAGCTATCTCGGCTACCGTCATGCCCGGGTGCGCGGCGACGTCTACGACGCCTTCATCGATCGTTTCGTCCGGGCAGTCACGGAGCTCTACCCGCACGCCATGATCCACTGGGAGGACTTCGGGGCCAGCAATGCACACCGCATCCTGGATCGGTACCGCGATGAGGTCTGCACCTTCAACGATGACATCCAGGGCACGGCAGCCGTCGTCGTGGCGGCCATCCTGAGCGCTGTCAGGCGCCAGGGACAGCGGCTCGTGGACCAGCGCATCGTGGTGCACGGGGCCGGGACGGCGGGCATCGGCATCGCAGATCTGCTGGTGCAGCGCATGGTGAATCGGGGCATTCCACGCGAGCAGGCGCTGGCCTGCTTCTGGGGGCTGGGTTCCCGGGGCCTGTTGCGCGAGGGCATCACGATGCGTGACTTCCAGGAGCCCTATGCTCGCGGGGCGGAGGAGCTGCAAGGCTGGCGGCTGGATGACCCGTCGACGGTGGGACTGGCCGACGTCGTGCGCAATGTGCACCCGACGATCATCATCGGGACCTCGGCGCAGCCAGGTGCCTTCGACGAGTCACTCGTGCGTGAGATGGCGGCCCACTGCGAGCACCCGATCATCATGCCCCTGTCCAATCCGACGAAGAAGGCAGAGGCACAACCTGCCGACCTGCTGGAGTGGACCGACGGCAAGGCGCTGATTGCCACTGGTTCGCCCTTTGCCCCCGTGCGGCATGGCGGCACAACGCACGAGATTGCGCAGGCCAACAATGCCCTGGTCTTCCCGGGACTGGGTCTTGGTGTGGCCGCGAGCCGAGCGACGAGGGTCAGCGATGCCATGATCCTGGCTGCGGCGGAGGCCGTGGCCAAGGTTGCCGCGTCGAAGAAGAAGGGCGCCTCCTTGCTCCCCGGCATCGACAGGTTGAGGGCTGTCTCCGCGCGCGTGGCCATCGCCGTGGCCAAGCAGGCGATGTCCGAGGGACTGGCCACCGTCGATCTGGACAACTTGGTCCAGGACATCCACGAGCGCATGTGGCAGCCCGACTACCCGCGGGTGGAGGTTGTCTGAGTGGCAGCGACAGTACTGCCGAGCGATGTCTGGCACGAGTTGGCAGACACGCATCGGGAACGCGCCGGGAAGCTGCTGGCAGGCGTGCAGGAACGGCGCCGCAAGGGTGAGCGCCACCCCGTGGAGGACTTCCTCTTCGACTACTACAACCTGCGTCCGGGCGAGCTGATCGCCTGGCATCCCGGCGTGGGGCAGGCACTGGAAGACCTCGGGGGCGAGTACGCGGGGCGGAGGTTCTACCAGCACGACGGTGGAGTCTCCTGGGCCGACGGGGTGGCCTTCCTCAGCCGTCGACGCTCCACGGTGGAGTGGATCCAGACACTGCTCTCCCGGACCGCGAGCAATCCGTCACGGTTCGGGTGCTTCGGCATGCACGAGTGGGCGATGGTCTACCACCTTGAGCCGGGGCAGACCCGCCACGCCTACCTGCCCTTGCGTTTCCCGCCGGAGCGTATTGCGAAGGTGGTGGAGGAGGTTGGGCTGCGATGCAGCCACTTCGACGCCTTTCGCTTCTTCACGCCCGACGCCGAGCCCCTGAACGAGCTGCAGCCCACGCGGGAACTCCAGCCCGAGCTGGACCAGCCCGCATGCCTGCACGCGAACATGGACCTCTACAAATGGGCGAGCAAGCTGGTTCCGATGGTGGATTCGGCCCTCTTGCTGGACACCTTCGTGCTGGCGCGGGACATCCGGGAGATGGACATGCGCGCGAGCGCCTACGACCTCTCCGACTGGGGCTATCCCGCGGTGCCCGTGGAGACCGCAGCGGGACGTGCCGAATATGTCCGGCACCAGCGCGCCTTCGCACAGCGCGCCGAGGTACTGCGTGAGCGGTTGCTCGCCCTGGTGAACACCGTCCTGCGGGAAGATCCCGCACTGGTGGTAGGTCGGGAGGGGTCCACCGCTCGCTGAGCACGGCATTGGCCCGTCCCCCACGACGAGGGGACGGGCCAATGTTCGTCGACGCGGCCGAGAGCCTGCCGTGGCGCTATTCGCTCGCGATGGCGCGCAGGACATCGGTGCTGGCCGCGCGATGGGCGGGCCAGACGGCGGCCAGCACACCGACGACTCCGGCGGCCACGACGAACAGGGCCAGTTGCCCCCAGGGAATGGACAGCATGTTGATCCCGTCATCGGCCATCAGGCGCTGCAGGACGATGCCGAAGACCGTTCCAAGACCGACGCCGACCACGGCGCCCAGCAGGGCGATCACCACTGACTCAAGGGTGATCATCCGGCGTACCTGGGCTCGGGTCAGGGCGATTGCCCGCAGGAGTCCGATCTCCCGGGTCCGTTCGACGATGCTCAGGCCCAGCGTGTTGACGATGCCCAGCACGGCGATCAGAACGCTGAGCGCCAGCAGGGCGTAGAGCACGGCCATGGTCCGGTCGACATTCTGCAGGATCGTGTCGGTGTACTCCGAGACGTCCATGACGCTGACCAAGGGCATGTCCGACAATGCCTGGTCGAGGTCGGCGCGGGCGGTAGCCGTGTCGGCCCCTGGCTTCAGGTAGATGGCCAGGAAGGCGTCCTTCTGCCCGAGTCCCGCATCGGTGAGCGTCTTGGTGGAGACCCACTTGTCCATGATGGTCTGGCCGTCGCCGGGGGAGTAGATTCCCACCACCTTCACGTCCACGATCCGTTGGGATTCGGGTGCGAAGAGCTTCTGGGTGTGACCCAGTTGGATGCCCTCCTCCTTCGCGGTCTCTTCCGCGACGACCATCTCGCCCTCGCCGGTGAACATCCGACCCTGCACGATCTGCTGCGGGAAGATCTTGTTCACCGATTCCAGTTCCATTCCGCCCAGCGCGACCCAGTACCGGCCGGTGACATCGTTGAAGGCCTCGGGCGTCGGCATCGACCGTCCATCCGGGATCTCCAGGAAGGTGCCGATCTTCATGGCGTGGACCTTGTCCACGGAGTCGACCTTGCCGATCTTCTCCCGGACGGCCAACGGGAACTCCTTGAATCCCTGTTGGCCGATGAGGTAGTTGCCGCGCACGGTGTTCTCGATCTGGGCGGTGACCGATCTGGTCGCGGAACTGCCGAAGATGGCGAGCATGGAGACCAGGGTGAGACCCACCATCAGGGCCGAGGCCGTCGCGGCTGTCCTTCGGGGCTGGCGGATGGAGTTCAGTTCGGCCAGTTTGCCGATCTCGCCGAAGACCACCCGGTTGATGCGACTGACCGCCCAGACGACGGGTCGTCCCACCAGGGGCGACGCGATGGCGACCCCGACCATGGCCAGGGCCATGCCCAGGCCCGACCACACAACGGGCTGTGGCACCTCGGTGAACAAGCCGAGGAGGATGCCGACCACACCGAGGAGGGCCAGGACCACTCCCACGACGGCTCGTCGCCCGAGGCCCTGGTCAGTCTCGGTGCGAGCTGCGGTCATCGCCTCGATGGGGGAGATCCGGGTGGCACGTCGCGCCGGGCCCAGGGCGGCGAGCACGGTGACCACGGTTCCCGTGAGCAGGGACGCGACGATGGCCGGGAGGCCCAGCGTGATTGGGGCGCTGCCCAGGTCCCAACCGCCGGCTGCCATGCCCTGCTTGATCAGCACGGCGATGCCGACTCCCAGGAACAGTCCGATGACGGAGCTGACCAGACCCACGATGAAGGCTTCTGCCAGGACGGTCTGACGCAGCTGGCGCTTGCTGGCGCCCATCGCTCGGAAGAGGGCCAGCTCCCTGGAGCGTTGGGCCACCAGGATCGTGAACGTGTTCACGATCAGGAAGGTGGCCACGAGCAGCGAGATGCCTGCGAAGACCAGGGGGAAGGCATTGACGAACTTGAGCGCGTCGCCAATCGACCCGCTCGTCTCGTCGGCCACCAGTTGTCCGTCCTTGGCCTCGTATCCCCGGGGCAGAACCTTCTGGATCTGGCTGGCCACGGCTGCGCGGTCGGCCTCGGGCGTGGTGACGACCCAGAAGGAGCTGTAGCTGGGAGACCCGTCCAGGAAGATCTCCTGCGCGCGTTCCGTCGTGAAGAAGACATAGCTGGCGCCGGCGGAACTGCCCTCGCCGAAGGTTCCGGTGCCGACGATCGTGAACTGGAGGGTCCCCTTGGTGGGCGTGATCACCTTTGCTCGGTCACCCACCTGGTACCCGGACTTCTTGAGGGACTGGGGATCAACCACCACCTCGTCGCCCGAGCGGGGTTCACGACCCTCGATGATGTTGCCGCCCTTGTTGCCCTTCAGGGCGGGAAGATCGATCCAGCTGAAACCCATCTGGGGCGGGCCGAAGCTGGTCAGGGCCTTGCCATTCTTGCCGATGAGGATCGCGTCCATTCCATAGACGGAACCCCCTACCTCGGACACGCCATCGACGGCCTTGATCTTGGCTGCCACGGCGTCGTCCAGTTTGCTCGTGTTGGCGGCCCCGTCCGTGACCGCTTCGTCGGTCTTCTTGACGACATCGACGTCGGAGACGGTGCCACTGACGATCTGGTCGAAGGAGCCGGTCATCATGTCGCCGAAGATCATCGAGCCGGAGACGAACGAGACGCCCAGGATGATCGCGAGCATCGACATCGCGAGGCGAAGCTTGCGACTCCACAGTGAGGTGAATGTTGCCTTCCACATCGTGATCAGGCCTCTCGGGTCTCGAGGCGATGGGTGGCGTCGAGCTGTTGGCGGGTGCGACGTGGGTCGAGGCGTCCCATCGTCTCCAGGACCTGCTCATGGGTGGGATCGGGGATGTCGTCGACGATGCGGCCGTCGGCGAGGAAGAGGGCACGATCGGCATAGGAGGCGCTGACCGGATCATGGGTGACCATCACGACGGTCTGCCCGAACTCCTCGACACTGCGACGCAGGAAGCCCAGGACCTCGGTGGCGCTGGTGGAGTCGAGGTTGCCGGTGGGTTCATCGGCGAAGACGATGCTCGGACGGCCGACGAGCGCGCGAGCGCAGGCCACACGCTGCTGCTGGCCACCGGACAGCTCCGACGGCTTGTGACCGAGACGGTCCTCGAGATTGACGGCCGAGATGACCTGGTCATACCAGTCCTGGTCGGGCTTGCGCCCGGCGATCGCCAAGGGGAGGAGGATGTTCTCACGGGCGGTCAGCGTGGGGACGAGGTTGAACTGCTGGAAGATGAATCCGATCCGATCACGACGCAGGCGGGTGAGTTCTGCATCCTTGAGGGAGGCGACATCGGTCTCGCCGATCAGGGCGCGACCGGAGGTTGGACGGTCCAGGCCTGCCATGCAGTGCATCAGGGTCGACTTGCCGGAACCGGAGGGGCCCATGACGGCGGTGAGCTGGCCGGGGAACACCTCGACGCTGACATCGTCGAGTGCCTTGACCTGCGCATCCCCCTTTCCATAGGTCTTGACGAGGTGGTGGGCTGTGGCAGCTGCGGTGCTCATCGCGGTGTCCTTCTCGAGGTGGTCTTGACACCCATCGCACCAGCCAAAAGGGTGAGGCGGGCGGCTTGACACCCGGATGTTTCCCTGACCGTCAGCCGGAGGGAGCCCTGAGGGATCGATGCATGATGCATGACATGACAGCCGCGGCACCCCTAAGCTGTCCGGGTTGCAGTCGGCCCCCGCCGGCTGGTTCATGCAAAAGGAGCACGGTGATTCCCCCGAAGCACATCAGCGCTGCGCTGTCCGTCCTGTGTCTGTCCGGTCTGGTTGCCTGCGCAAAGACGCCGCCGGACGCGGTGCCCGGTGCCAGTGAGCAGTCCACGGCGCCGTCGAGCGGCGCCACCAGACAATCGTCGAGTACCTCGGCCCATCCTTCGGTGAGCGCCTCACCGACCCCTTCCTCCATGACGTCCACATTGCCGACGGCCACACCCACCGCGACGGTCACGCACACGCCGAGCGCCACCCCCACCGCCACTCCAGCGCTGCCTGCCCGCTTCAAGCAGGGCGATGAGGGCGACGGCGTCCGGGAGCTGCAGCACCGGCTTCAGCAGCTCGGATGGTTGGAGGGCAAGACCACGGGCCGTTACGGAGAGGCGACGGTGGCCGCGGTCCGCGGCTTCCAGGCCAAGCGAGGCCTGCCCACCACCGGTGCTGTCGATGATCCGACCTGGCAGGCGCTCGTCGAGCGAACCAAGAAGCCCACGCACGACGAGATGTACAACATCCTGCGCCCGGGGCCGGCCCTGTTGAAGGAAGGGGCCAAGGGCGACCTGGTGAAGGACCTGCAGGCGCGCCTGAAGCAGATCGGCTGGTTCTCGGGGAAGGTGACCGAGAACTACGGTCCCACCACGGCTGAGGCCGTCAAGGCCTTCCAGACCAAACGCGGGATCCCGGTCACGGGCGAGGTCGATGCCCGGACCCGGGATCTGCTCAACGGGATGACTCGCAAACCCACCAAGGACGAGTTGGACAATGTCCAACCGAAGGTGGAGACCCCGAAGCTGGACCCACGCTGCATGACGGGCCGTGCCATCTGCATCTCGAAGGCCACCCGCACCTTGAGCTGGGTGGTGGACGGTCAGGTTCGCTCCACCATGGATGTCCGTTTCGGATCGGAGCTGACACCCACCCGCGAGGGCAGTTTCCAGGTCAACTTCAAGTCCCGGGACCACGTCAGTACGCTGTACCACACCAAGATGCCGTTCGCGCTGTTCTTCTCGGGCGGTCAGGCCGTGCACTATTCGGCAGACTTCGCCGCGCGAGGGTACAACGGTGCCTCCCACGGATGCGTCAATGTTCGCAACTACGACGCCGTGGCGGCACTTTTCGACCAGGCACAGCCGGGTGACAAGGTGATCGTCTATCGCTGAGTTCTCGGCGGCGGACCTGTCAGGGCCCGCGTGGAGGGCAGGTTGCCTCAGCCCTCGACGGTGAGGGCCGCAACCTGTCGTCCCGAACTGCCGGAGAGGAAGACCGTGGTGTCGCCGGGCTGCTTGGCGAAGAAGACGGTCCCCGTCACGGTCTCCCCGGCGGTGATGCTGCGACCCTCAAGATCGTCGTCGCCATGACGCGACGGGTTGAACTGTCGTGCGGTCGGTCCATTGTCCAGGGCGAAGAATCCGAGTCGCTGGGATCCCCTGTCGAGGCTCACCTGAACGGTGAGGACGAGCCCCTGTGGTGTCCACCGGTGGCGCAGGATTCGAAAGGTTCCGGCGCTGCCATCCCCGGCATTGGTGAAGGGAATGGAGCTGCGAGCGCCGGTCGCGGGAGTTTCGCGGGAGCCGACCGTCTGGCCGGGGTCGGGGGAGACCTCGACCGTGGCGCTGGGGGTGGACATGGCCAGCGGGTCATCGTCGCCTGCGCTGGAACCCATCCTGAAGGCCAGTGCGATCAGCATGGCGACCAGGGCCAGGACCCCGAGGGAGAGCCACAGCGGGCGGCGACTCGGGGGTGGCGGTGCGAACTGCTCCGCGCTCGTCCGGGGCAGGCTCTGCTGACCGAAGGGCTGGTGGGGATCGCGCTGTGCGGGCGATCCGAACGGCATCCGAGGATCTCGAGGTGGGGGCTGCTGGCTCATGGTGTCACCACAGTACCCAGCCCGCTGGTGGGGTCGGCGGCTGGCGCAGCGAGTTGTCCACAGTTCGTCCTCATGGCGTCAGGCGTAACGATCTGTGGACAGGTGAACATCTGCGCCGGCGGATTTGGACACTGCAGGTGCATGAGCGAAAACCACCTCGCGGTCACGCGACTGCGTCTGAAGGACACACCCGACTTCCTGGCCCTGGCCCCCTACCTGTTGGGTTACGAGCCTGCGGAACAACTCGTCTTCATGGTCGTCGATGACGGACGCGTCGTCCTGACTGGGGCGTTGCCCCTCTCGGCCCTCATGGCTCCAGAACAGGCAGGAAAGTCCCTGGTGGCGGCCGTTGACCGCTTCGAGCATCCGATGGTGCTGCTGGCCTGTTGGTCCGGCTCGGATGCCACCGCGGATGATGCGCTGGCCCTGGCCGAGGTCTGGATCGGACCGGAACAGGTGCTGGACTCGGTTCACGTCGGGCCGCAGCGGTGGCACTCACGGACGGGTCCCGGCGCCGGGCACGGAGGTTCGCGTTCGGAGCTGGAACATTCACCGGTGGTGGCCCAAGCGGTGGTGGCGGGTCTGGAGCGAAGCGAGAGCCGGGCCCTGCGGGTCGCCGTGGTCCAGGGACCGGCCGCGGAGGAGGCTGAGGTGCAGGAGGCGCTGTTCGACGCCGAGCAGGACGAGCTTCGGGGCGTCGACTGGAACGGTTGGCAGGCCGAGGCGCGACATCTGCAACTGCGGCTCATGACATCCGCACACCAGGACTGGCGAGAGGAGGAACTCGCGAGGCTGGGCGTTCTCAGCTCCGACGAGCTCACGCGAGACGATCTCTGTCTGGCGCTGGGGCGTCGCAATGCCCAGAAGGCATACGCCGTCTGGGCGGGGGTGGTCTCCTGTGCTCCCGCCCGATGGGCTGCAGGGCCCCTGTTGATGTTGGCCTTCGCGGCGTGGCTCAACGGAAATGGAGCCATCCTCGTCGCGGCGATCGAACGAGCTCATGCCCTGGGCGATCGAAGCGACCTGCTCGCCTGCCTGGACGGGATCAACCGTGAGGCCGTTCCCCCGTCAGCGTGGGAGGAGGTTCGCGCCCGAGAGGTCTTCGGGGTCGGCATGGAGAGTGCGGAATCCGGCCGGGTAGCGTGAGGGCATGCGATTCGTCGTCTGCGGCGTGGTGGGGGACATGGACGTCCTGGAATGCGAGGCGCCGAAACGGGCCACCGGAAGCCTTGGAGTAGCCATGGCTCTGGCGGAACGCGGAGCGTCGACACATTTCGTCGCCAGACTCGGTCAGGACCACGTGGCAGCCAGGGCTCTCGAGCTGCTGGCGGACGCCGGGGTGGGCAGCGAGTGGTGCGTCCGTACTGAGGGCGCCACCAGCGAGGCGATGTTGGGCTGGCGCCGTCCAGAGCCACCAAGGCTGTCAGAAGACGACTGGCTGCACGTCAGTGGTCCAGTGGCACTCGGGGAACCGGGTCATTCAGCCGTGCTGGGGCGGTTGTCAGGGACGGAGGCGACGATCTCCTGCGACCTCACCCTCGACCACCTCGACGGGCCGCCCGAAGACCTCTGGGAAGAGCTCGATCGCCTGCTCCACGTGGTCGGTGGAGCCGGTGGTCTGGTGATGACCCACCACGTGTCCCTCGGGCTTCTGGGGGGCCTCGACCCGCTGGCCGAGGAGGACCTCAGGGAGCTCGCGCGCTGCTGGGCAGAGGCGTATGGGATCGCACTGGTGGTGGTGGTCTGGCCCCACTACGTCGAGGCCATCAAGGCAGACGGTCGCGTCGTGCACGTGTCGCGGACCAGCATGGATCCGAATCGCCTGAGCGAGGAGTTCGTGGCGGACTTCCTGCGCCGCTATGCGTCCTGCCCGGCGGCCCTTGAAGATGCCCTGAGCCCGCGGCGAGAAGACAAGGCGCTGGCTGAGCCTGTAAGGGGGACCGGAGAAATTTCCACAGGGCACCTCTTGTAAACTTGGCACATGTCTGTCCAAGGTCCGGCGGGGCCCCCGGAGATCCCCACGGCGCTGTCCATGTCGACAGCGCGAGCCGCGGTGCTCGAGGCCGTACGCTCCAGCGGTCGGCTCTGCTCCGTTCGGGAGATCGCTGATCAGTTCCACCTTCACCCGAACACGGTTCGCGAGCACCTTGACTCGTTGCTGGCGCAGGGACTCGTCGCCCGAGAGGCATCCTTACCGACTGGACGTGGCCGGCCCGCGCTGATGTATCGGGCCACCAGTGCCACCCAGGACGTGGCACGTGACTACGAACTGCTGACCGAGGTTCTCGCCGAACAGATCGCATCGATGCCGGACTCCCACGAGATCGCCCGCTCTGCCGGTCGATCCTGGGGCCAACGAACAGCAATGTCCGACGGCGCGCTCAAGGTTGAGGAGATCCACGGTCACGTGGCGCGGCTCGGATTCGACCCAACCGGTCCGGAGGCGGATGGCACCGTCGTCCTGCGCAGCTGCCCCATCCTGGCCGCAGCCAGGCTGCACCCAGACGTGGTGTGCACGGTCCACCTGGGTTTCGTCCAGTCGCTGCTGGAGCGGGCCGGTGCGGACTCAGAGGATGTCGAGCTCCTGCCCATGGCACATGAAACAGGGTGCATCCTGCGCGTCGGGGCCCTGGCGAGCCCTGCCTCTGACGAGGCAGCCACCATCGAGCGTCCGGAGAACAGGCCAGCAGGGGGTGTCGAGGACTCCGTCGCCTGAGGGGCCGGCGGTGGGGCCGCCACGGTCACCAGCTACCGTTTAACACGTTATGTTCAGTGTTAATGGTTTGGCTGGGGTTCAGGGCTCCGACCCGGTGTTGACTCGCCGTGGATGGCATTCGCGCGCGGCGCTGCCGATGCTGTTCTGGATGGTGGCGCTGGTGGGACTCGTGTTGTCCCATCGCTGGGTGCCCAAGGCCACCTGGTTGATGGTCCATCTGGTGACCGTGGGAGTGGCGAGCAATGCGATCGTCGTGTGGAGCAACCACTTTGCTGATGCCGTCCTGCGCACGCAACCACGAGGACACCGCCGTGAGATCGTGGCGCTGACCCTCCTGAACGCCGGTCTCGTGTTCCTGGTGGGTGGAGTGCTCGCGCAGTCGGCGTGGCTGCTGTGGCCTGGCGTGCTGGGGATCGCCCTGGCCGCCGTCGCGCAGCTGGTCGGACTGGCGCAACAGGCCCGCGCCAGCCTCCCGGCGCGTTTCGCGGTGGTGGTCGGGTGGTATCGGTGCGCTGCGGCCTGTCTGGTGGGGGGAGCCATCCTGGGGGGTCTGATGGCGGCGCCCTTCGGAGGAGCCGCCGACGCACTCCTTGCCAGCCATCTGGTGCTCAATGTCCTCGGCTGGGTTGGAATGACAGTCTGGGGAACTCTGGTGACGCTGTGGCCCACGATGCTCCGGACCCGGGCAGCCGAGGGCGCCGGGGAACGGGCTCGGCGCACCTTGCCCTGGGTGATGGTGTGCATCGTGGCAGCCGCCATCGCGCCGGCCCTCCACACGGTGGCACCGCACGGCTGGCGGATCATGGGAGCCCTCGCGCTCGGATGGCTGCTGGTCATCCTCATGGACAGCTGCCTGTCTGGTTTGCGCACCTGGCGTGGTCGCGGAACGCGTTCGTTCGCCGTCCTTTCCGTGGCGGCGGGTCAGCTGTGGCTGCTGGGGTGGCTCGCATGGGCCGTCTGGCAGTGGATGGCCGCCGCGAATCCTGCTGGTCTGGTTGCCGCGCTTCGTGACGGAGTCGTGGTGCTGGTGGTGGGTTTTCTGCTGCAGACCGTGCTGGGGGCGCTCTCACACCTGGTCCCTGTGGTCCTGGGAGGCGGTCCGGCCATGGTGCGCCGCACGAGCGCGGTCTTCGAACGAGGGGGGATTGCCAGGCTCACGGTGGTCAATCTGGGTCTGGTCATCTTCCATCTCCCGATCACTTCGGTGTGGAAGGTCACCAGTTCCACGGCGGTCTTCATCGCACTGGCCCTGTTCATCGGGTGCCTGGTACGTGCGTGGCGAGTGCGCCGCCAGGCCGGCGCAGAGACCGCCCAGCCGGTGGCCTCGCCGAACTCCCTGAAGCGCGGTCTTGCCTGGGGAATGGCATGGTCCGTCTTTGCGGCAGCGGTGGCCGCCGGTGTGGATCCAGTGGCCTTCCGGGCGATGGCAGGCCGTTCCGCTGGGCCGACATCGTCGATTGGTGCGCAAGCCACCACGGAGGTGCGGGTTGTCGCTCGGGACATGCGATTCATCCCCGACACGATCATGGTGCCAGCCGGGAACAGGCTCGTGGTCACTCTGGTCAATGAGGATTCGGGCCTGGTCCATGACCTCATCCTGGACAACGGAGTCACCTCGGGACGCCTGGGCCCGGGGGAGCAGGGCGTCGTCGACGTGGGGATCATCGATGCCCCCACCCAGGGGTGGTGCTCCGTGGCTGGGCACCGGGCCATGGGCATGGAGCTGACCATCGAGACCACGGGGACCGCAACCTCGCACGCCCAGCACCAGGACAACTCGACGCCAACACGGGAAGGCAGCTTCCCATCCGATGGGGACGCGGATGTGCCGACGCCCCAGCTGGACCTGTCGACGGACTACACGCAGGACTGGTCCCCGCGCGACGCGAGCCTGCCACCGGCGCCACAGGGTCGTCTGCACCGCCACACTCTGCGAGTCACTGACGAGGTGGTGGAGGTGGCACCGGGAGTTCGTCAGACCCTGTGGTTGTTCAACGGTCAGGCGCCCGGGCCGGTACTGCGGGGTCGAGTTGGCGATGTCTTCGAGATCACGCTGGTCAATGACTCAGGCATGGGGCACGGGATCGACTTCCACGCCGGTGCGCTGGCCCCGGATCGTCCCATGAGGACCATTGCCCCCGGTGAGCGTCTGGTCTATCGCTTCACGGCGGGCCGCGCCGGGATCTGGCTTTACCACTGTTCCACGGCGCCCATGAGCCAGCACATCGCCAATGGGATGTATGGCGCCGTGGTCATCGACCCACCAGACCTGGAGCCAGTGGACAAGGAATTCCTCATCATCCAGTCGGAGCAGTTCTTTGGCGCGGAAGAGGGGGGAAGACCCGGTGTGGCCGACATGGCGAAGATCCAGGCGGAACAGCCGGACGCCGTGGTCTTCAATGGGCACGCGGGCCAGTACGCCCGCCATCCCCTGGAGGCTCGGGTGGGTGAACGTGTCAGGTTCTGGGTGCTGGATGCGGGTCCGAGCAGGGCGCTTGCCTTCCACATCGTCGGGACACAGTTCGACACTGTCTGGTTCGAGGGAGCCTGGCGGCTCAACCGTGGCAGGACCCCGGGCAGTTCCGGAAGTGACACGGGAGGGAGTCAGACACTGGGCATGCTCGCCGCCCAGGGCGGATTCGTGGAGACCGTCTTCCCGGAGGCGGGGCACTACTCGATGGTCAACCACCAGATGGTGGACGCGGAGCGCGGCGCATCCGGGGTGGTCCGCGTCCGGTGAGACTCTCCGTCCACAGGCAGTCTTCATTCGAGGAACTGTCCACAGGTGAGTGAGCTGCTGATCACGTGCTCGTCCAGATGGACACGCTGGGGACGTGACAAGGCGCCATCCAGAAACCAATGCACAGGAATGCGACCGGTTGGTCCAGCTGATGGCGGGCCAACCGCCGCTGGCAGCTGGTCCGCGACGTGGCCTGTTCGTCGTGGACTCCGACGACCGACACGAGTCCACGCCTTCCGACGAGGTGGGGGAGGCGGACGCGGGGGAATCGGCTGTAGCAGGCGACGAGCGTGCGACGCTCACCTCGGTCTTCGCCGACTGGATCGGAACGATCCGTCGGCCGGATTTTCGTCGTGAGCACGTCAAGGCGATCTGTTTGGTCGTGGTACTCGCAATCCTGGCCACCATGGTGGTCCTCAGCCGTGCTCGCGCCACCTCAGTCCCCGTTGTCCAACAGGCCCCGAGCACCCAGCCGCCGCCCGTGGGAACCGAGACCGCGCCCGTGGCGGATCCACGGACTGCTCCCACGCCCAGGGCGTCCAGTTCCGGACCGTCGGCTGCGGGCGCAGGCACGTCACCGCCCCCCGCTGTGATCGTGCACGTGATCGGGCAGGTACGGCGCCCCGGCGTGGTGCGGTTGCCAGCAGGTGCACGGGTTGTCGACGCGCTGGACAGTGCGGGCGGGTTGGGGCCACGCGCCGACGTGGCAGAGCTGAACTTGGCACAGCCACTCTCCGATGGCGACCAGGTGGTGATTGGCGATCGATCCTCGCCCAGGGGTGAGGTGCGCCGACAGAGCGGCGCCGACTCGCCGTCCAGTGCCGAGCCGGGACGAGCCGTCTCGACGAGCCGGGGTTCCGACGCGGGGGACCGGACCGGTGACGGCAGCGCGGCCCAAGTGGACCTGAACACCGCCAGCCTCCAGGATCTCGACGCACTGCCGGGCGTGGGGCCGGTGACGGCGCAGAAGATCATCGACTGGCGCGAGCAGAACGGGGCCTTCACGCGCGTGGAGCAACTCCAGGATGTTGATGGGATCGGCGAGAAGAGCTTTGCCCGACTGGCCACCCAGGTCCGTGTCTGACCGGGACGTCCGGGGTCCGGCCTCACCTTCCTCTGATTCCACCGCTGACCGGAGCGCTGGGCTGGACCTGAGGATGTTCCCCCTGGCCTTGGCGTGCTGGGCCGGTGCCCGGTGGGGCATCGTGCCAGGAATCGGCTCGTCGCTGGTCGTTGGATCGGTGGCCGTGGCATCAGTGTTGATGGCCCTTGGGGGCCGACGGCGCTGGCTGGCGGTGACCGTCATGCTGTGCCTGGTGATCTCGGGAACCTCCGCGTGGGCACGACAGCACCAGAGAACACAGTCGGTCGCGGGTCTTCTGGCGCAGGGGCAGGCGTCGGGAACAGCACGGGTGATCCTCACCTCGGACGTCCGGGTGCATGAAGCGGATGCCACTCGGCCGGTCACTGCTTCGGTGGCGGCCCGAACGCTGCTGGTTGAGGGCCGCGAGGGCATCGTGCAGCAATCGCTCCCGGTGCGCTTGAGGGTCTCGGGAGAACACGTCGATGACCTGGCTCTGCACGATGCGGGCAGCGTCCTCGACGTACGGGGTCGGTTTCGTGAGCCGCGGCCCGGCCAGCCCTTTACGGCAGATATCACCCTTCGCGCCGCACCAGAACTCGTGAGCGGCCCCCAGGGCTGGCGACGGCAGGTGAACTCCGTTCGGGCAGGGCTGCGCGACGCCATGCGACGTAGCCCGCCAGTGCAGGCAGGCCTGCTACCATCCCTCGTCGTCGGGGACACGAGTCGGTTGGACCCGGCCCTGGAGGAGGATTTCCAAGCGACGGGACTCACCCACCTCACCGCCGTGTCCGGCACGAACCTGACGCTCATGCTGGTCTTCGCGTCAATGCTCGTGCGCTGGATCGGAGTCCGGGGATGGTGGATCCGGGCGATCTGTGCCGTGGCAGTCGTGGCTTTCGTCGTGATCTGCCGGGTGGAACCGAGCGTGCTTCGCGCCGGAGCCATGGGGTTGGTGGCGCTGGCGGGACTCGGCAGAGCGGCCAATCCCGGCCGGGGGCTGCGCCACCTCTGCGTCGGTGCCTTCCTGCTGGTGCTCGCGGACCCCTGGCTGGCGCACTCCATGGGCTTCGCCCTGTCAGTGTGCGCGACGGCAGGGATCCTGTTGTGGGGCGCCCGGTGGACCGCGGCGATGCACTGGGCACCCACCTGGGTGGCGGAGGCGATCGCTGTCCCTCTGGCGGCTCAGTTGGCCACCCAGCCGATCGTGACCGCCCTCAGTGGTCAGGTCTCCGTGGTGGGCCTGGTCGCCAATGCCGCCGCAGGGCCCTTCGTCGGGCCCGCGACCGTCCTGGGTCTGGCCGCCGCCGGGTTGTCCATGGTCTGGGCAGAGCTGTCCGTGCTGCTGGGCTGGCTGGCCGGGTGGTGCGTGCAACCCATCATCTGGACGGCCACTGCCGGCGCGGCACTGCCCGGGGCAACGTGGCCCTGGCCCGCCGGGCCCGGGATGCTGTTGACCTTGACAATTCTCTGCCTCGCGGGCGTTCCGCTGGTGCCGGAAGTCCTGACTCGAGTCTGGGCCTGTCTGCTCGCTGCCGTGATGCTGGTGCTCGGGTGCGTCTGTGCCCCACGACCACCTGGTTACCCAGGAGTGTGGCAAGCCGCCTTCTGCGATGTCGGTCAGGGCGACGCCACAGTGCTGCACGCGGGGCGGAGGGCCGCGGTGCTGGTGGACGTGGGGCCAGACACGGATGACACCATGACCTGTCTGCGTCAGCTCGGCGTGCGACGGATTCCGCTCCTGGTCTTGACGCACTTCCACGATGACCACGTGGGAGGGCTGCGACGGTTGCTGGACCAGCTGCCGGTCCAGGTGGCACAGATCAACCCCGGGGCCGGGCCACAGGGCACCGTCCGCACGGTGACCGACATGCTGGTGGAAGCCGGAGCCACGGTGACAACCGCAGAGCAGGGGAGGGCGATCACCGTCGGCGAGGTCACCTGGACCGTCCTGGGTGCCGGAAATGCGCCAGAAGCACAGGGTGCAGCACAACAGGAGAGCTCCGCGGAGAACGACGCCTCCATCGTCGGTCTTGCAGAGGTGTCGGGAGCCCTGCGGGTGGTGTTGGGGGGTGATGTGGAGCCCGAGGGACAGCGGCGCGTCGTCCAGGCCGGAATGGTTGCGATGGCGGACGTGTTGAAGATGCCGCATCACGGCTCCCGTCGACAGGACGAACCCTTCTGGGAGAGCACCGGAGCCAGTCTTGCCGTCGCGAGTGCCGGCCTCCGCAATCGGCATGGGCACCCTTCCTCCTCGGCCCTTGACCTGGCCGGCCGCCATGGAATGCAGGTGGCAAGAACCGACCACCAGGGCAGTATCGCGGTTCGGATGGCCGACGGTGGCCTGGAGCTGCGGACCACCGGACAGCGGAACCGTCGCTGAGCAGAACTGTCACACCGAGCTGGCATGCTTGCCCCATGGCCGCACGACATGACTCCGCACAGACTTTTGGCAGTTGCATTCTGGTGATGGGGCCCGAGTCACTCGTCGCGGAACGGATCGTGGCCGATCGAGTCGCTTCTGCCCTCAGAGACGTACCCGGAGCCGAAGTGACCAAGGTGACGGCCGTCGAGCTCGAGGGCAACCGATTCGCCGAACTCACCGGCGGGTCACTGTTCGCCGCTGCCAGCGTCGTGGTGGTCGAGGATCTGGCGAACCTCCCGCAGGACCTGTTCGAGCAGGTCCTGGCCACAGCCAAGTCCCCGGGCGATGACCTGTGCCTGACCCTGGTCCACGGAGGTGGTCAGAAGGGAAAAGGGCTGGTGGACAAGCTGAAGAAGGCAAAGGTCCCCGTGGCGGAGGCAGCAGCCATCAAGAGTTGGGAGCTCCCACGCTGGGTAGCCGGCGAGGCCAAGCGCAGCAAGGTCTCGATGGATCCCGAGGCCGCACAGACACTGGTGGACGCGGTCGGCAATGACCTGCGAGCACTGGCGGGCGCGGTCTCCCAGCTGGGAAGTGACTGGCAGGGACAGCATGTCACCGCGGCGATGATCCAGCGATACTTCGCGGGGCGGGCCGATGTGACGAGCTTCGCGGTTGCGGACGACATCATGGCCGGACGGCCGGGGCCAGCGCTGGAGAAGCTCCGTTGGGCACTGTCGACGGGAGTCGCGCCGGTGCTGGTCACCAGTGCCATTGCCTCGTCACTGCGTGGACTGGGCAAGTATCTGGATGCTCGCTCGTCGCGGATGAGTGAGGGGGAGATGGCGCGCGAGGTGGGTGTCCCCCCGTGGAAGATCAAGGACCTGGCTCGGCTTTCGCGGTCATGGAGCCCAGCCGGGGTGTCGCAAGCACTGCGCGCCGTCGCCATCGCCGATGCCCAGGTCAAGGGTGCGGCCAGCGACCCCCACTTCGCGTTGGAAAGGCTGCTGCTGGCGGTGGACAGGGCGCACGCCGTGCAGCGCTGACCTCGGGTGGGGGAAAGGCCTCGAGCAGGCCTACGACGAGACCAGCGTCTCGACCCCCAGTCGGGTCGAGACGCTGGTCTTGTGGAACAGAAGTTCCTCGGTCCTGCGGGGCACTCATGGTGCCTCAAGCAGGATCAGAGAGCGGCAGCCTTGGTGGAGATGGCCGACTTGCGGTTGGCAGCCTGGTTCTTGTGGATGACGCCCTTGGAGACGGCCTTGTCCAGCGCGCGGTTGGCGGCAGCGGCGAGGGTGGTCGCCTTCTCGGTGTCGCCCGCGGCGGCAGCCTCGTTGAAGCGACGCACAGCGGTGCGGAGACCCGACTTGACGGCCTTGTTGCGCTGACGAGCCTTCTCGTTGGTCTTGTTGCGCTTCATCTGGGACTTGATGTTTGCCACGTGGATAACCTTCTTGACTGGATAGCGGTTGAAAAAAGTTCAGTGAAATCCTGATGCGTCGAAAGACGCGACTCGTCACACTACCAGTCGTGGCGGTCGCGACTCAAATCCGGACGAACTCGGTCGGAGCACCTCACAACCATCCCCGACGGCGGGCCAGCGCGATCGCTTCATGCCTGTTCGCGGTCCCCAGCTTGGCGACCGCAGACGACAGGTAGTTGCGCACGGTTCCTGGGGACAGGTGGGCCCGCAGGGCGATCTCTTCGATGGGAGCGCCATCGGCTGCGAGTTCGAGCACATCTGACTCACGTGCCGTGAGGGGGGAGTCACCGGCCGCGATGGCCTCGGCCGCCAACTGCGGGTCGACATGCCGTCCGCCCTCGTGCACCAACTGGATGACCCGAGCCAGTTCCACCGCCGGGGCAGTCTTTGGCAGGAAACCCCGGACTCCCGTGGCCAAGGCCTTCTTGAGATGACCGGGTCGGCCATGACTGGTCACCAGGATGCAGCCGGCGCCGGGATCATTGGCGAGGATCTGGGCAGCCGCCTCAATCCCGTCCAGCCCGGGCATCTGGAGGTCGAGGAGGCAGATGTCGGGCCGGTGGTGTCGAGCGGCTGCCACTGCTTCGGTGCCGCTGGCAGCCACGGCGACGACCTCGAGGTTCTCCTCCAGCCCGAGGAGCCCGGCCAGGGCGTCGCGGATGAGGGTCTCGTCGTCTGCCAGCAGGATGCGAATCACCCGACTCATTCTGCCCCCACCGCCGTGTCCGGGGCATCGAGGGGGACCGACGCGATGAGCAGGAAGTCCTTGCCCTCCTGGCGAACCTCCAGGTGTCCGCCGACGCCGTTGAGTCGTTCCGCGAGCCCGGCCAGGCCGCTGCCGCTCGCGCCACCAGTACGGGGATGGGCTCCATCATTGCTGATGGTGATCCGGGCCTGCCGTCCGGCCTCGAGCGCGATCCGGCAGCGAGTCGCCGCGCTGTGCCGGACGATGTTGGTCACGGCCTCGCGGACCGTCCAGGCCAGGGCCTCCTGACTGGCGGCGGAGATGGCGTCGAGCCGCTCGGTTCCCGTGACCGTGACGCGGGCACCCGCCGATTCCAGCAGGCGCTGGGCCCCGGCGAGCTCGGCCTGCAGGTCAGCCTTGCGATACCCGGCGACGACCGCGCGGATCTCGGCCAACTGCTCTTGGGCGAGGCGGTGCACGGCATCCATCTCCTCGCGTGACTGCTCGTGCCGATCGCGTCGGGAGAGTTCTGCAGCGAGTTGCGACTTGAGGGCGATGGCCGAAAGTCCTCGTCCCACGATGTCGTGCAGGTCACGGCTGAAGCGCAGGCGCTCCTCGGCCACGGCGAGTCGCGCATTCGTCTGGCGGGCTTCGTCGAGGGCACGGATCACTCCGAGCATCCAGGCGGTCAGCCGTCCGGTCCACCCCATGGCCACCAGGTAGAGCGCCGGAGCGAAGCCGACCAGGGTCAACATCAGTGGGTCGAGCCCCCGCAGCAGTGCGATGACCCCGGGCGCCAGGACCGCCATCGCCAGAACGAGATTGGCCTGGCGCCCGGTCAGGAGACAGAGCAGCAGACTCAGCGGCCCGGCCACGGCGAGCATGGCAGAGACAGGAGCCGAACCCCAGGACCTGGTCACCGCCACGGGGAGGAACAGGGCCGGGAGCAGTGCAGCGGCGCCTGTCAGACCCCATGCCAACCAGCCCAGGCGACGGGTGCGTTCGGTCGTTTGCCCCGGGCGGGTGCCAGCGAGCGCGGCGTTCGTCAACAGTCCTGCAACCAGGCAGGCCAGCGCGGTCGCCGCGATGCAGACGACGGTGCGCCACAACGGGATGTCGGCACGCTGGGCCCACAGCGGGGCTGCCTGGATCAACCACGCAGTCGGCGGCAGGAAGACGAAGGAGAACTTCGTGTAACGAACCAGCCGCTCGGTAGGGGTGGCCCCGAGGACCCGAGAGGTCAGCGGTACGGCAGGGGCGCTGTGCTCGTTCACGTCGTGATTCTCCCAGCAGGATCGATCAGGAACCCAACGACGGGCCGACCGCCACCGGCGACGATCGGCCCGACGGAGCTCATCGGCGGGGCTCCCACACCATCGTGCGGCCCAGGAACCACGCACCGGCGCCGATCCAGGCCAGCAGCACCAGCGTCGGACGCACCGCGGCACGCCAGGTCCCGGCAGCAGTCAGCAGCTCACCCTCGAGAGTCACACCATTGAGGCCCATCTGGACCAGATCGGAGACGGGTGCCACGGGCAGGAGTTGGAAGGCCAGAGCCCAGTTCTCGGGGAAGGTGGACAGGGGCATCATGAGACCCGAGATGCCCAGGGCCAGGAACATGCCGGGCATGGTGGTCAGCTGCGAGGACTCCACGGTGCGGGTGATCGCGCTGGTGAGGAAGCTGGCGATGGCGAACAGGATGGCGCCGAGCACCATCGCGAGCACCACCAGCACCGGGTTGGTGAAGGGCGGGGCTCCGAAGACGGCACTGAGGGCGGCCAGCACGAGGGCAACCTGTACCACGAAGATCAGCACATTGGGGCTGGCGATGGCCACCAGGATCTCCATCGGGGTGGCCTCGCCGGTGCGCAGCCTCTTGAGGACCAGGGCCTCGCGTCGTGCCACGGTTGCGGTGGTCAGGTTGTAGTAGATGGCAATGCCCAGTCCGGTGATGACCAGGATGGCGGTGAGCATGGTGGCGATGCCTCCCTTGCCCAACCGCTCGTCGGCCTGTTGGACGGCGGGCAGCTGGGCCAGCATCAAGACCATCAGCGGTGCGATGGTCACGGCGTAGAAGAAGCTCACCTTGCTGCGCAGCAACATCTTCAGCTCGGCACGGGTGAGGCTCCCGATACGGCGCAGCGAGCGACGGACCGGGGACGATCCGGGCAGATCCACCTGGTTGGAGGTGCGGGCAATGGTCGTGTCGGCGGAATCAGACTGGGGGACGGTGAGGCTGGTCATGGTGTTCTCCCGGGGTGTGCGGTTGACGACGTGCGATGGCGAGGGTTGCGGTGGTGGGTGGCCTGGAGCTCAGGCGGCTCGACGTTCGGCATCGGAGATGGCCAGGAAGGCCTGCTCCAGCGACGCGCTACGGGCCTGCAGGCGCCCCAGCCTCAGGTCCTGCCGTTCCGCCTCGTCGAGCAGGGCGGCCAGTGTGACCTGGAGGTTGCTGCTCTGCAGCTGGACGCGTCCTTCGGCGGACGTGTTGATGGGGGCGGCCAGAGCGGGCAGCGAGGCCAGGTCCAGCAGCTCCGTGCCCGAGCACTGGAAGTCGATGCGGGCGTTCTGCGTGGCGACGATGTCTGCGACGGTGCCCTCGGTGTGGATGACGCCGTGGTGCATGATCGCCAGCCGTGAGGCGAGCTCCTCGGCCTCGGCCAGATAGTGGGTGGTCAGCACGACGGTGCAGCCCTCTTCGAGCAGGGAGCGAACCAGCTGCCAGGTGACCTGACGGCTCTGCGGGTCCAGGCCCGTGGTGGGCTCATCCAGGAAGACGAGCTCGGGGCGTCCCATCAGGGCAAGGCCCAGGTCCAGGCGTCGCTTCTCGCCGCCGGAGAGGCTCTTCACCGGGACCGATGCGCGATCGGAGAGCTGGACGTCGGCCAGCACGCTGGCAACCGAGCGCGGATGGGTGAGTGTTCCGTGCCACATGGTTGCGGTCTCGGCCACCGTGAGGCTTTCGGGGAAGCCGGCCGACTGGAGCATGACGCCAATGCGCGAGATGATCCGGGACCGTTGCTTGATCGGGTCATGCCCCAGCACGCGAACGGTCCCGCCGCTCGCGGGAGCAAGCCCCTCCAGTACCTCGAGTGTGGAGGTCTTGCCGGCCCCATTTGTGCCGAGCAGGGCGAACAGTTCGCCTCGGTTGACGTGCAGGTCAATGCCGCGGACGGCCTCGAAGCCGTGACGGCCCGTGCCGTAGCGGCGGCGAAGACCAGTGGCCTGGATGACGGGATCAGCAGTGGTGTTCATGTCTTCGAGTCTTCCGTCGCAATGGACTCGTCCCCAGTGCGGGACCTCATCGGTTCCTCATGACATTTGTCATGCGGTGTGGGGCACCGGACATGAGTTGTGCGGCCGTTCGTGAGAAGATGTCTCGTCCCACCTGAACGACACGACGACGGGGAGTGCATTGAGCGCGCCACAGCCTGGATCGACCGACCCGGCGATCATCCGCAATTTCTGCATCATTGCGCACATCGACCACGGCAAGTCGACCCTCGCCGACCGGATGCTCCAGATCACGGGCGTGGTCGACCAGCGCGCCATGCGCGCCCAGTACCTCGACCGGATGGACATCGAGCGTGAGCGCGGCATCACCATCAAGAGCCAAGCGGTGCGCATGCCGTGGACGGTTGACGGGACCACCCATGTGCTGAACATGATCGACACGCCGGGACACGTCGACTTCACCTATGAGGTCTCACGGTCACTGGCCGCCTGCGAGGGCGCGATCCTGTTGGTGGACGCTGCCCAGGGCATCGAGGCCCAGACGCTCGCCAACCTGTACCTGGCGATGGAGAACGACCTGACCATCATCCCGGTGCTGAACAAGATCGACCTGCCGGGGGCGCAGCCGGAGAAGTATGCGGCCGAGCTCGCTGGCCTGATTGGTTGTGAGCCCGACGACGTCCTGCTGGTCTCCGCCAAGACCGGGCAGGGTGTCGATGACCTGCTCAATGCCATCGTCGCGCAGATCCCCGCGCCTGAGGGTGATGCTGACGCCCCCGCCCGGGCCCTGATCTTCGATTCCGTCTATGACACCTACCGCGGCGTGGTGACCTATGTCCGTGTGGTCGACGGCCGGTTGAGCCATCGCGAGAAGATCCGGATGATGAGCACCAAGGCCACCCATGAGGTGCTTGAGGTGGGCGTCATCAGCCCGGAACCGATGAAGTCCGACGCGATTGGCGTCGGTGAGGTGGGCTACCTCATCACCGGCGTGAAGGACGTGCGCCAGAGCCGGGTGGGAGACACGGTCACCTCGGACGCGCGGCCGGCCGAGAAGGACCTGGGTGGCTACCGGCACCCCAATCCGATGGTCTTCTCCGGCCTGTACCCGATCGACGGCAATGACTTTCCCGTGCTGCGAGAGGCGCTGGAGAAGCTCCAGCTCAATGACGCGGCGCTGACCTACGAGCCCGAGACCTCTGGCGCCCTGGGCTTCGGTTTTCGCGTGGGCTTCCTGGGGCTCCTGCACATGGAGATCACCCGCGAGCGTCTGGAACAGGAATTCAACCTGGACCTGATCAGCACCGCGCCGAATGTGGTCTATCGAGTGGTGATGGAGGACGGCAAGGAATTCACCGTCACCAACCCGTCGGAGTACCCGGACGGGAAGATCGACAAGGTCTACGAGCCGGTGGCGAAGGCCACCATTCTGGCGCCCAGCGAGTACATCGGCACCATCATGGAGCTGTGCCAGCAGAAGCGAGGCATCCAGACCGGCATGGACTACCTCAGCGAGGACCGCGTCGAGATTCGCTATGTCCTGCCGATGGGCGAGATCGTCTTCGACTTCTTCGACGCCCTGAAGAGCCGCACCAAGGGTTATGCCAGCCTTGACTACGACATCTCTGGCGAGGAGGCGGCAGATCTGGTGAAGGTGGACATCCTGCTGCATGGTGATCCCGTCGACGCGTTCAGCGCGATCGTGCACAAGGACAAGGCCTATGCCTACGGCGTGGCGATGGCGAGCAAGCTGAAGGAATTGATTCCCAGGCAGCAGTTCGAGGTCCCCATCCAGGCCGCCATCGGTGCTCGCGTGATCGCTCGTGAGACCATTCGCGCCATCCGCAAGGACGTCCTGGCCAAGTGCTACGGCGGTGACATCTCCCGAAAGCGCAAGTTGCTCGAGAAGCAGAAGGAGGGCAAGAAGCGCATGAAGATGGTCGGGCGCGTCGAGGTCCCCCAGGAGGCCTTCGTGGCTGCGCTGCAGACCGGCGAGGGTGGCAAGGAGAAGGAAGCCAAGAAGTAGGCCGATGTCACGCGGGTGGGGGCGCCCCCCCCCCCCCGCGGGGGGGGGGGCCCCCCGACAGGCGGGGGGAGGGGGGGGCCGCACCCGCGTGTTTTCTCTGCCTGTCCTGTCCCCGGCCGGGGTTCTCCCAGCGGGTCTTCTGTCAATCCGCGACGGTGAGGGCGTCGGCACCCTCGGGCGGGAACCACTTGCCGGCTTCGTGCCCCGGACGCGTGTGCCAGACCTCGCCGGGGATGCCGTCGGGCATGAACTGGTTGTTGTCCAGATTGAACTGGGCCACGACGGGATCCGGCTGGCTGTCGAGGTCGCGGAGCGCAGCCACCGCGTACTTGCCCAAGAAGATGAGCGAGACAAGGTTGGTGATGGCCATCAGGGCCATGGCGACGTCGGCCAGTGACCACACCAGGTCGAGTGCCAGGATGGCGCCGAGGGCAGCGGAGCCGATCGTCATCAGGCGGATGGCGAGCTCGCCGACCTTCCCGCCGCGCAGGAAGTCCATGTTGATCTCGGCATAGGTCTCATTGCCCAGCAGGGTGGAGAAGGCGAAGACGAAGACCAGGACGGTGAAGACCGGGCCAACCCAGCTGCCCAGCGAATGGCTCATGGCGTCCTGGGTGAGGGTGGCGCCAGCCATGGCCTTGGTGGTGACTCCAGGGGTGTAGATGGAGGCGTCGGAGAGCAGGATGACCACGGCCGTCGCGGTGCAGACCATCATGGTGTCGACGAAGACGCCCAACGACTGGATGAGTCCCTGGTGCGCCGGGTGGCTGGTGGTCGCAGCCGCAGCGGCGTTGGGAGCCGAACCCATACCGGCCTCGTTGGAGTACATGCCGCGCTTCACGCCGTTCAGGATGGTGGCCAGCAGGCCGCCGCCGACACCGGCCAGGGTCTGGTCGAGACCGAAGGCGCCCTTCACGATGGACGCGATGGCGTGCGGAACCTCGCCCAGGTTCATGACGATGATGACGGTCGCCAGCAGGACGTAGATGAGCGCCATCAGGGGAGCCATCCACTCGGTCACCTTGGCCACCTGCTTCACACCGCCGAGGACGACGATGCCGACTCCCACGGCAACCAGGATTGCCGTGATGTGCGGCGGGATGCCGAAGGACTTGTCGAAGACTGCGGCGATGGTGTTCGCCTGGACCATCTGGAAGACGAAGCCGAAGGTGAACACGAGAAGCACGGCGAACAGCACGCCCAGCGGGCGGCTGCGCAGGCCACGCTGCATGTAGTACGCCGGGCCACCGCGGAAGCTGCGGTCGGTGTGGGGCACCTTGTAGAGCTGGGCCAAGGTGGCCTCCACGAAAGCCGTGGCCATGCCGAGCGATGCCATGACCCACATCCAGAAGATGGCGCCCGGACCGCCGAGGGCCAGCGCGATGGCCACACCGGCAATGTTGCCAGTACCGACTCGGGAGGCCAGCGAGATGCAGAAGGCCTGGAAGGAGCTGATGCCGTCGCCCGCTCCGGATCGGGAGCCGAGCGCGACCCTGAGCATGGTTGCGAACTTGCGGAACTGGACGCCGCGGGTGGTGATGGTGAAGCCGATGCCGGCCAGGATGACGAGGACGATCAGCACCCAGCTGAGTGAGTCGTTGAGCCATCCGACGATGGAGTTGATGCGGTCCATGGGGGTCCTGCCTGGTAGGGCCGCGGCGGACGACTCAGCCCAACGGTGGGTTCACGTCGCAGGCCGTGGCGATCAAGGGGACAATTTGACCACACGGCAAGGCTTCGGTCGCACTTGCACTTGTCAGGGCGCTGTCAGCGTCGAGGGTGGGCGTGCAGCATCCTCGCTGCGAGCACGCCGCCGATGGCTCCTCCCAGGTGCCCCTGCCAGGAGACGCCCGGATTGCTCGGCAGGACACCCCACAGGATGCTCCCGTAGACCACGAAGACCACAAGGCCCACCAGGACTTGCTTCCAGTCCCTGCTCCACCACCCACGGGTGAGCAGATAGGTCAGCCAGCCGAAGACGACTCCCGATGCCCCCAGGGTCATGGTCCCAGGAGGGCTGAACAACCAGGCCGCGATTCCCGAGGTTGCTGCGACGACGAGGGTGGTCGCGAGCCACCGCCTCGCTCCGGACAGCGCCACCAGGAAGCCGAGCACGAGCAGGGGAACCGAGTTGTTGGCCAGGTGCTGCCAACCGAAGTGCAGCCACGGTGCGGTCAGTAGACCCCACAGCTGACCGGGATCCCAGGAACGAATGCCGAGCTGGTCCAGGGCATGGAAGGTGACCGTGTCGAGGGCTTCGAGTATCCACATGACGCCGACCGGGACGCCGGCCAGGGCCAGGGATGACCGGGTTCGGTCCGGTCCAGGCTTCGGGGGAGCGGGGCTGGGTGACAGGCTCATGCGCCCAGTGTGGCCCGTGCAGGCAAGGAAGGGATGAACAGTTGACCCGATCATGACGATTGGCAGGCATAACCCCAAGTCAGCGGTTAATAGTGAACGGTTCGAAGGGGCCCAGGAGAGCCTGGGGGTGGATACCTTCATGGTGTCCGGACGCTGCCGGACACCCCACTTGCTGAGTTCCGAGGAGAATCGTGAAGCGTGTAGTAGTGAGCGGCCTGGTGGCCGTCTCGATGGCCCTCCTGTCTGCCAACCCACTGGCGGCCCGCGCCGACGTGGACAACGACGGTGTCAGCCAGGGAGCCCGTGGACTTGGCCTCGACGTCAGCACCGTGCCGGAGCTGCCGGCTTCTCCCAGTGTCGGCACGCGTTCCGTCACCACCTTCGGCGTCACGCCCGCGGCGGCCGACAACTCCCGCTGGTTGCTTCCCGCTGGTGACCAGGGGCGCGTCAACTCCTGCGTCGTCTGGGCGCTGGGCTACAGCGCCTACGGCCTGCTGATGACCAAGCAGGGTGTCCAGGGCGCACCCATGGCGCCGATGTTCCCCTACTCGCAGATCTCGCGGGGCAATGACAAGGGCACCAGTGCGGTCCGGGTGCTGCCGATGCTGGCTGCGCAAGGCATCGACACCAAGGCACACTACGCGCCCGGCGACTTCGACTTCACCACCCAGCCCAGCCAGGCCGAACGCGCCAATGCCTACCGTTACCGCTTGAGCGGCTACAACCGACTGCCCAGCTACGGCTACGCCGCCAGGAGTGCCATCCAGACCTCGATCGCGGCGGGCAAGCCCGTGGTGATCGGCATGCACGTGCGCAAGAACTTCTGGGACATCAATGCCACCAATGCCATGGACTACTCCTACCGTCCCGCTGGTGACATCGCAGGTGGCCACGAGATGCTGATCTACGCCTACAACGAGAAGGGCGTCAGCCTTCAGAACTCGTGGTCCTCCAACTGGGCCAATCGCGGAACCTTCACCATCTCCTGGGATGCCCTGCTGAACTCCGGTGACGTCATCGAGGTCCATTCGATGGGCAATGTCATGGCCGATTCGTCCACCAAGCCCGCGCCGGCGGTCACCCCGACGCCGACTCCCACCCCGACTCCCACCCCGACGCCGACTCCCACCCCGACGCCGACTCCCACCCCGACGCCGACTCCCACCCCGACGCCGACACCCGTCGTGACGCCGACTCCGACCCCCACGCCCACTCCGGTCGTGACGCCGACGCCCACCCCGACGCCCGACGCCTACGACAAGTGGAAGGATCGCTACGACAACCTCTTTCGCTGACGTCGTGAACGAAGGTTGAGCGCCCGGGCGTTCGTGCCTTCCGGACCCGACCGGAGGACGGACGCCCGGGCCATGCATCGAGCAGAACACACCAGGAGAAGTGGACATGATTCGACGAACCGGCTGGGCGGCGCTTGCAGCTGCACTGGCGCTGACCGCGACGGCTTGCTCGGGGGAGACCAACGACAGTGCCTCCACCGTCACCGTGCCGGAGGTCACCGCCAACACCCAGGCTCCCGTCTCTGTGCCTCCGCTGGGTCCTGATGTGGCCTGCACAGACCCCATGCACTGCCAGCTCCGCAACCCGGAGCAACTGTCCGATGAACAGTGGATCGAGCGGCTCGCCTCGGTGCCGGGTGGCACCGAGCCGCCCGCCGAACAGATGCGTCCGTGGGCCTTCGTCGTGCTGAACCTGGGGGAGGAGAAGACCGATGCTCGGGACAAGCCGTCCGACGACGCTGACGTCGTGGGCGATCAGTACAGGATCCTCAACCACCGGGTGCTGTTCGCGTACTGCCGCACAGCCGCGAGTGATCCGCATGATGCGTGGTACCTGATCGAGCCGATCACGGATCCGGCGCCCGAGGGCACCTGGATCAGCGGCGAGTACCTGTACGCCTACGGACACGATGGCGCCATCCCCACCTGCTGAGCGGAAATTGTCGGTGGAGCACTCTACGCTTCTTGCCATGCACTCCAAGGCCACCACCCTCGATGAGTTCTGGGCGTCCATCCCGGAGAAGCGTCTGCCCGCCGTCCAGCGTCTCTACGACGAGATCAGCCGCAACATCGATCCGGGCTACGAACTCATCATGTACTGCGGCATGCCCACGTGGGTGGTGCCGCACAGCCGCTACCCGCAGGGATACCACTGCAGCCCCGAGGATGGTGTGGCTCGCTTCAGCCTGGGCAACCAGGGCGGACACGTGGCGGTCTACGACATGGGGATGTATGCCGATCCGGATGTGCTGCAGTGGTTCGTCGACGAGTACGCCAAGACCGGGTGGAAGCCCAACATGGGAAAGTCCTGCATCCGGTTCACGGCGATGACGAAGATTCCGTTCGAGCTGGTTGGGCAGTTGGCGGCGAAGATCCCGATGGAGGAGTTCATCACCCGATACGAGGCGAATGACCCGCGAACCCGTCGCTGACAACCTGCCGGTTGGTCAGTAGGCTGTTCCGGCAGGGTCTGGCACGAGCCTTCCTGCCGCGGCACGTCCAACGGTGGGCGTCCCGACCCACTCCGGCCCCAGGGGGCACCCATGCTCGTCATGCACACGGTCATCGCCATTGCGGCGGTCGTCCTGCTCATCATCAAGTTCAAGATCGATCCGGTCATCAGCCTCGTACTGGGTTCCATCTATCTGGGACTCGCCGGCGGTGTTGGCTTCCCAGGCACGGTGGAGGCGATCACCAAGGGATTCGGCAACATCATGAGCAGCGTGGGCCTGCTCATCGGTTTCGGGGTCCTGATCGGATCCCTGCTGCACACCACGGGCGCCTTCACCAAGATGGTGAGGTTGCTGCTCAAGGCCTTCGGGCCCACGCGCATCCCCTACGGCCTTGCCCTCGCGCTCGCCACCGTGCTGCCCTCGATCTACGTCGACGTGCAGGTTGTGCTGGCCGCTCCGGTCGCACGCCAGGCGTCCAAGCACATGGGACGCAACGGCCTCGCACTGATGGCCGGAGCGCTCGGCATCGGCATCTTCTCCGGCTATGTCTTCGTGGTGCCCGGACTTTCGGCCATCTCGATCGCCGGATTGATGGACATCTCGCTGGGCAAGTACCTGCTCTTCGGCATCGTCGTCGGGCCGCTCACCGCCTTCCTGACCGTCCTGCTCTTCCAGCAGCTGCTGCGCTTCGGGTGGTGGAATCCGGAGAAGGACGAGGAGGAGTCCGAGGCCCTGCTCGAGGCGGAGGCGAATGCCCTGGCCGCCCGCGAGGACGACTCGGTGAGGACTCCGCCGCTGGCCGTGAGTCTGCTGCCGATCCTGGTGCCCCTGGTGATGATCGCCTTCGGTGCCTTCGCCGAGCTGTTCGAGTTCACCAACCAGTTCATCGACTTCATCGGCAATGCCAACATCGCCCTCTTCGTCGGTCTTCTGATGGCCTTCTTCCTCTCCCGTCGCACCGTCGGTGCCGACGCGGCCAACGCGGCCTTCAGCGACGGACTGCAGACCTCTGGCGAGATCCTGCTGGTCACGGGTATCGGCGGTTCCCTGGGGGCAGTCATCAAGGCCACGGGCCTGGCCTCCGTGCTGGGTGGCATGTTCAGTGCCGACGCGGGCGCCCCGGTGGTGGTCTCCATCCTGCTGGCCTGGTTCATCGCTGCGGTCCTGCACTTGGCGATCGGCTCGGTCTCGGTGGCCGCGATCACGGCCGCCGGCATCGTGGCGCCCCTGCTGGGACAGATGGACGTGAACCCGGTGGTGGTGGGTCTGGGTATCGCGTCGGGATCCCTGTTCGCGCTGCATGTCAACAGCAACTTCTTCTGGATGTTCAAGAGCCTGCTGGGGCTGAGCACCCAGGGCAGCCTGAAGACCATGACCACCGTGACAACGATCGGCTCGTTGATCTCCCTGCCGATGGTGATCGGCCTGGGGCTGGTGGTCTGACGGCTACTTCATCCCAGAGGTCTCGACGCCCTCCACCAGATAGCGCTGCAGGAAGAGGAAGACGCCCACCACGGGGATGATCGCCACCAGCGCGCCGGTGAACAGGACGGGGTAGTTCACGCCCTGGCTGGTCATGAACTGGCTCAGCGTGACCTGCACGGTGCGGGTGTTCTCGCGGGCGACGAGCAGCGGCCACAGGAAGGCATTCCAGCTGCCGATGAAGGTGATCGTTCCCACCGCGCCGACGATGCCCAAGGAATTGGGGGCCACCACTCGCCAGAAGGTGCTCCACGG
Source organism: Luteococcus sp. Sow4_B9 (assembly GCF_052116585.1). Taxonomy (NCBI): domain Bacteria; kingdom Bacillati; phylum Actinomycetota; class Actinomycetes; order Propionibacteriales; family Propionibacteriaceae; genus Luteococcus; species Luteococcus sp. Sow4_B9. Next base: position 44,883 of record NZ_JBQKKT010000009.1, read on the forward strand.
GTTCGCGCCGTCGATCATGGCCGCCTCCTCCAGGTCCTTGGGGAAGCCCAGGAAGTTCTGGCGGAAGAGGTAGACGGCGAAGGCACTGAACATGCCCGGAACCACCAGGCCGCGGAAGGAGTCGATCCATCCCAGCTGGGCGGTCATCACGAACATCGGGATGAAGGTGACCGAGGCGGGCACCATCAGGGTGAACAGGGTGAAGCCCAGCAGGATGCGCGACAGTCGGTTGTCGTAGCGGGCCAGCGCATAGCCGGCCAGCAGCGCGATCAGCACCGTCAGGCTGGTCTGTGCCATGGCCATCACCGCCGAGTGCCACAGAGCCGGCGCCATGCCCACGTTGTCGTCGGCGAACAGGGCGGTGAAGTTGTCCAAGTTCACCTGGTCGGGCAGCCACTGCCAGCGGGGGGCGGTGATCAGTTTCTGCGAGGCGAAGGCATTGCGCACGATCACGTAGAAGGGCAGCAGGAAGACCACGCTGAGCAGCACCAGCACCAGGTAGCGCAGCCCGGTCAGCAGGCTGCTGCGGCGACGTCCGGCCATCATGCGCGTCCCTCCTTGCGCTCCCCGCGGGTGACCAGCCAGTTCTGCAGCAGACCGAAGAAGACGATCAGCGCGGTGATGATCATGGTTCCGGCGCCGCCCAGACCCAGGTCCTGCTGTCCGCCGCCCAGGCTGATCAGGTAGAGGTGGACCAAGGGCGGACGGCCGTAGGGCGGGTAGCTTCCCATGGTGCCCAGCACGTTGAAGAACTCGTCGAAGGCCTGGAAGGCACCGATCAGCAGCAACATCGCCACCGCCACCGAGGTGGCGCGCAGCTGCGGGAGGGTGATGAAACGCAGCCGTCGCCAGCCGGTCGCGCCGTCCAGGGCGGCGGCCTCATAGGTCTCGCGGGGGATCTTGTTGAGCCCGGCGATGAACAGGATCATGTAGAAGCCGGCCTGCAGCCACAGTCGCAGGCTCACCAGCACCAGCCAGTACCAGGAATTGGTGCCACCCAACCAGTTGACGTTCTCCCCGCCGAGTTGGCGCAGCATGGAGTTGACCAGGCCAAAGCGGGTGCCGCTGAAGAAGGCCAGCCGCCAGACCATCGCCGCGATCACGTAGCTCACCGCGGTGGGGATGAAGAAGACCGAGCGGAAGAAGGCCTGTCCGGTCTTGATGCCGTCCAGCAACAGGGCCAGCCCCAGCGAGGCGGTGAAGGTGGCCGGGACGATGAAGGCGCTGAAGCCGATGAAGGTGAGGATTGAGTCGCGGAACAGTTCGTCCCCCAGCAGATAGCGATAGTTGGCCAAGCCCACGAACCGCGTCGGCGTCACCGTGTTGCGCGCATCGAAGAAGGACAGATAGGCGCTCCAGATGATGGGGATGTAGACGAACAGCGCCAGGCCCACCATGAATGGGGCGACGAAGGCCAAGAACCACCAGTTGCTCCCCTGGCGGCCGCCCAGCCTTCGTCGCACGGTGTCGAGCATCAGCCGTTGATGCGCTTCAGCTCGGCAACCACCTTGGAACCGACGGCGGCCATCTCCTTGGCCGGATCGGCATTCTTCTTGACGACATTGCTGACCGCGGCGCCAAAGCTGTCCGCCATGGCACCTGACCACAGGATGTCGGAGGCGGGCTTGCCGAACTCGGTGAAGATCTTGGCGGCGTCAGCACCAGCGCCCTCGGCCAGCTTGGTGCACTCGGGGGCAAGGGCGGGCTGGGCGGGCACGTGGGTGCCGTAGTTGTTGGCGAAGTCCACCTGGTAGTCGGTCTGGTCCACCCAGAGCCACTTGGCGTACTGCTTGGCGGCCTCCACATTCTTGCCCTTCGCCGCGACGCAGGTGCCGAAGGCGCCGAACATCGTGGCCTGCTTGCCCTTGCTGCCGATGGCGGGGAAGGGGAGCACACCGAAGTCGTCGCCCAGCGCCTTCTGGATGTCGGTCATGGACCACAGACCACCCCACTGCATCGCCGTCTCCTCGTTGGCGAAAGGCGAGCCGTCGAACCAGTCCTTGCTGGCGCTCTGCAGCAGTGCACCGGAGTTGAACAGGTCGCGGAAACCCGTCAGCGCGTCGTAGAAACTCTGGTCCAGGAAGCCGGCCTTGGTGCGACTGGCGTCGAACCAGTCATTGCCGGAGGCGTAGAGCAGTGCGGCACCGATCGGGCCAATTCCGTCGTTGCCGACGAACAGGCCTCCCATGTCCTTGGTCTTGACGGCCTTGGCGGCGGCCACCAGTTCGTCGAAAGTCTTCGGCGGCTGCACGCCGGCCTTCTCCAACAAGCTCTTGCGGTAGTACAGCAGGTGCATGTCGGCCACCTGGGGGATGCCGTAGATCTTGCCCTCGTAGCTCATCCGCTCGATGAGTTCCTGGTCGAACTTCTTCGCATCGGCACCGACGACGTCGGTCAGGTCGGCCACCTGACCGGCCTTGATCATGTCGATGCTGGGGCCCATCTCCGACTCGAAGAGGTCCGGGACGTCATTGGTCAGCAGCGCGGCGCTGAGCAGCTTGGCGTAGTCGCCCACATTCCACTTCACCTGGACCGTGGCCTGGTCGTAGGCGGCAGCGTACTTCTTGACGGCCTCCTGGGTACCCGCTTCGCCGTACTCGTGGTACCACTGCGTGAGGGTGGCACCGGCGCCACCAGCGCTGGTGGCGGGGGAGGCGGTCGAGCCCGACTCCAGACCACCCTTGTTGCTGCCGCAGGCGGCAAGCGCACTGGTGGCGACGGCGGCACCAGTCAGGGTGAGCAGATTGCGACGTGAGAGGTTCATGGGTGAATTCTAGGCGGTCATTGACTTGAAGATTCGACTTCTTGCGCTGTGGGCGCAGCTAGGCTGTCTCGGTGCCCTCCACCCTGCCCGACGGCGAAGCCGTGCCCCAGAACGGTGAACTGCCTGCCGCCGCCCTCGTGGAGGCGGCTGGGACGCCCCTGGGCATCTACCTGCACGTGCCCTTCTGCTCCACGCGATGTGGCTACTGCGATTTCAACACCTACACCTCCAGCGAGCTGCAGGGCACCGGCACCGCCGACTACCTGACGGCGGCCCATGCCGAGATCGAGATGGCCGGCCGCGTCCTTGCCGACGCGCCGGCTGCCTCGACGGTCTTCTTCGGTGGCGGCACCCCGACGCTGCTGTCGGGGGCAGAGCTGTCGGGCCTGCTTGCCCACGTCCGCGACGCTTTCGGCCTGCAGGACGACGCCGAGGTGACCACCGAGGCCAATCCCGAGACGATCACCCCGCAACTGCTGGAGGAGCTGCTGGCGGGGGGCTTCACCCGCATCAGCCTCGGGATGCAGTCGTCGAATCCCGGGGTGCTGCGCATCCTGGAACGTCGCCACACCCCCGGCCGGGCCGTGGCGGCGGCCCGGCTGGCCCACGACGTGGGCTTCGGCGACGTGAGCCTGGACCTGATCTACGGAACCCCCGGGGAGAGCCTGGACGACTGGCGCAACAGCGTGCAGTCGGCGTTGGAGGCCGAGCCCGAGCACATCAGCGCCTATGCCCTGATCGTCGAGGACGGCACCAGGCTGGCGAACCAGATCCGTCGGGGGCAGCTGCCCATGACCGACGACGATGACCTGGCCGACAAGTACCTGCTGACCGAGCAATTGCTGGTTGAGGCCGGTTTCGAGGCCTACGAGGTGAGCAACTGGTCGCGCGGCCCCGAGCATCGAGCCCGGCACAACATGGCCTACTGGCTCGGCCACACCTGGTGGGGCATCGGGCCGGGTGCGCACAGCCATGCCGGGGGAGTGCGTTGGTGGAATGTGAAGCACCCCCGAAGCTATGCCGCGGCGCTGGCCGAGGGCCGTACCCCCGGTGCCGGACGCGAGCTGGTGGCCGCCGACGACCGTCGCATCGAGCGGGTCCTGCTGGAGCTCCGCCTGGCCGACGGCCTGCCGCTCGCGGTGCTCACCGACTCCGAACGTGTACGGGTTGACGGGGTGCTCGCGCGCGGACTGGGGGAGCTTCGCGGCGACCACCTGGTGCTGACCCTGCAGGGCCGCCTGCTGGCCGACGCGGTGGTGCGCGACCTGCTGGACTGAGCGTCCGGCAGCGCTGGCGGTGCTGCTAGGCCAGGCTCGGCCAGTCGGCGGGATCTGGGCAACCATGCTCCCCGTGCGTGTCAGTCCTCGAGGACGGAGAGCTCCAGGTCGTAGGCGAGGACCATGGCCACCGCCAGTGCGCGCTCCTGATCCGGGCGAAGGAAGCCTACGGGGCGGCCCAGCGCAGATGTCGGGATCGTCATGACGTTGTCGAGGGAGACTGCGCAGGCATGGTCGACCCCATTACTGGCATCAAGTGGCACTTCGCTGGACAGGCCCTTGATCGTGGAGGTGATGGGTGCGACTGTCACCTTGGTCATTGCTGTCCGTGCTGCTTCTCGGGTCAGGACGAGCACAGGTCGGGTCTTGTCCAGCCTGGCCAGGCAGATCTCGCGCACGTCAGTCCTCGAAGGACGTGTTGGCGGCGGCCCAGATGACCAGTTCGTCAAGGTCGTCCTCGGCTCCCTGAGTGGCTAGGATCGCGGCATCAGCGATGGCGCTCTGGCGCCGCATCTCGCGCTCGACTGCGCGACTCACCAGGGCCGCCCTGCTGGTGACGAGGCCCTCGGCCACGCTCTGGTCCAAGAAGGCGACGAGTTCATCGGGGAGCCGGACCGCAATCTGTGTTGTCATGGCGCCATCATACCGAAGTGAATCCCAATCTGGGATGGCTTCACCTGTTCCTGTCCTGACCGTGGTTGGGTGACTACGCCTCCTGGCCTGCGAACGGGTAGTCGGTGTAACCCTTCGCGCCGGGGGTGTAGAAGGTCAGGAAGTCCGGCGTGTTGAGCTCCAGCCCTTCCTGCCAGCGACGGACCAGATCAGGGTTGGCGATCAGCAGGCGCCCGACCACGGCGGCGTCGGCCAGGTCGTCCTCGACGATGTGGGTGGCCTCCTCCTGGGTGGTGACCGAGCCGAAACCGCTGTTCAGCAGGGTGAATCCGCCGAAGCGGGAGCGCAGGGCCGCCACCAGGTCGCCGTCGAGGTCGGCGTGCAGAATCGACAGGTAGGCGATGTCCAGGTCGGCGATGCCGTCCAGCAGCGCCCCATAGGTCGCCAGAACATCGGCGCGGTCGTCCTCCACGACACCCTGGATGTTGTGCTCCGGCGAGATGCGCAGGCCGACCCGGTCAGCGCCGATCTCGGCGGCGACGGCACGAACCACCTCGATGGACAGCCGGGCGCGGTTCTCGGGCGAGCCGCCGTACTGGTCGGTGCGCTGGTTGCTCGAGGAAGAGAGGAATTCGTGCAGCAGGTAGCCGTTGGCGTTGTGGAGCTCGACGCCGTCCAGGCCGGCCGCGATGGCATTGCGGGCGGCGGTGACGAACTCGTCGACGATGCGGGGCAGTTCGCTGGTTTCCAGTGCGCGGGGCGTGGGGACGTCCTGCCTGCCGTCGGGGCCGTGCAGGGTGATGGGCACCTCACCGCCCTGGGGGTCGCGCATCACCGGGGCGATGGCGCTGGGGGCCTCAGCCGGGTCGCCGTTGTTGATGATGGGCAGGGTGAGGCGGCCACCGTGCATGATCTGCATGACGATGGTGCCGCCGGCGGCGTGGACTGCGTCGGCGACCCGTCGCCAGCCAGCGACCTGCTCGTCGGTGTGGATGCCCGCCTGTCCGATGAAGGCCTGCCCGACGGCGCTGGTGCGGGTGCCCTCGGTCACCACCAGGCCGGCCGTGGCGCGCTGCGCGTAGTACTCGACGTGCAGGTCGGTGGGAACGCCGTCGACACCGGCGCGCGATCGGGTCAGCGCCGCCATCGTGACGCGGTTCTTCAACTGCAGGGCGCCCGCGGTCGCGGGGGCAAAGAGGTCAGTCACTGGTTCGTCTTTCCATCGGTGGTGTCGTCTGGGAGCACAACAGCCGACGTGGTCCGGCCATTCCCGCCCCACCGAAATCAGGCCGGTTTCCGCGCCCACTGTGCACGTCGAAGGATGACTGGGCACGCGGTGCAGCGCCTGCCCAGCGAGCTTTGGACGTGCGGAGTCCGCGAAACCTGGACCGATCACAGGCTGGGTGTAACCGGACGAACGGTCGACGCGCATGGGGACATGCCGTGCAGTCGACCAGGGGCTCTGGTGGAGCATAGGCCTTCCATCCTTCTTTGTTACATGTAACACTTGGATCATGTCAGTCCAGCAGCGTGTCAGTGAGCACCGCCGCCGAATGCGGGAGCGTGGCTATCGTCCGGTCCAGATCTGGCTCCCTGACGTGCGCAGCAGTGCCTTCGCGGAGGAGGCACGCCGGCAGGCGTCGCAGGTGGCCATCCAGGACCGGGAGCTCGACGACCAGGACTTCGTGGAAGCGGTGAGCGTGGATTGGGGTGACGAGTGAGGCGTGGCGAGTTGTGGATGGTCGCCGGTGGTGTTTACGCGAGCAAACCTCGCCCCGCACTGATCCTTCAGGACGACGTGTTCGAGGACACGGATTCGGTCACCGTCCTGCCGCTGTCATCGATGCTGACCGATGCGCCGCTGCTTCGTTACCGGGTCGCGGCCAACGAACTTTCCGGTCTGCGCCAGGACAGTGCCGTCATGGTGGACAAGCTGACGACTGTGCGGCGCAGCAACGTCCAGAACCGTGTGGGACGTCTTGGTAGCCAGCAGATGCTGGACCTGGAACGGCTCGTGGCCACTTTTCTCGGGCTCGCGAGCTGACCTTTCCCAGCGCTGTGTTCCCGCGGCCTCTTGGCAAGGCGCACATGAGGCACGTGGTTCCCTTCGCGCACGGAATGCGGACGATCAGTCCTCGAGTTCTTCTCCTCGGGCCTCAGCGTCATCAATCAGCTTGGTCAAGGCTCGCTCGTCGGAGAGGGCAGGATCGAGCAGCGCCTGCAACTCGATCAGGTCAGCCTGTGACCCGTAGGCGCAGAACATGCTGCCCTCGGAGTCCAGCTCGAGACGCTCGCACAGTTCTGGAGCCAGAAAGGTTGCGACGCTTTCCCAGAAGTGTCCGTTTGCCTCAAAGCCTCTGGAGATCGCCGCCGCGTCCCCAGGAAGCGTGCCGCAGTCGAAGCTCAGGTAGTGATCCCCGTCAATCTGCTGCAAACGCGTGTAGTTCATTGCTCAAGGCTAGAGGGCGGGGCCACCTGTGCGTGGGACATTCGGTTCCGCTGCGCTGTGGGCTGGTCAAGATCCACCAATCCGCTATCGCCGGATGCCTTCAGGGCTCCTTTTGACATGCAAGGCCTTTTCCAGTGCGCACGCGCAAAGATCGAATTGGCCGAGGAATGGGCATTTCCCGCATCCACCCCGTGACCTCGAATCCCCTAGGCTCACGGGAATGGAGCCAGACCACCAGACCGTGCAGACGCCCGACGGCAGGAGCCTTGCCATCCACACCTGGGGCAGCGGCGAGCGGGTGGTCGTCTTCGAGTCAGCACTGGGGCTCAGCGGACTGTGCTGGGCGCCGGTGGCAAACCTGCTGGACGATCGAGTCAGGGCCGTGGCCTACGACCGCGCCGGCTACGGAAGGAGCACGCCGGGCGTTGGAGCCCGAACGCTCGACGCCCTGGCTGCCGACCTGGCGTGCGTGATCGAGGCCCAAGGGGTGCGAGACGTGGTCCTCGTCGGCCACAGCTGGGGCGGGCCAATCGTGCGTCGAGCGGTGGAACTCATGCCCGCTGGAGTCGTGTCCTCGCTGGTGCTCGTGGACCCGTCAGACGAGCGGACCGAGGCCTACTTCACCCGCCGTACCCGGGCCTTGGAGTGGGTCCATGCCGTGATGTTCCCATCACGTGTTCGGGCCAAGCTCCTCAAGGCCGGGTTGCGGAAGGGGTTGGGGCCCGTCCTGGTCGCAGACGAACTTGAGGCCCTGATCAGTGCCTCCGCCAGCACATCCGCATTACGTGCCTGCGCGAAAGAGGGTCGTCGGATCCGCGCGGGGCTGCTGCAGCTCCGCGAGGGCACCCGGTCTGCGACCGTCCCCACCGTGCTCATCTCGGGCACCAAACCAGCTGTCGGCTCAGCGCGTCGCGACCTCCTTGGAGCCCACCAGCGATCCGTCGCGGCAAACCCCGGGTGGCGTCTGGTCGAGGCGCCTGATTCCGGCCACTACGTGTTGTTCACGCAACCGCAGCTCGTGGCGGACGAGATCCTGCGGGCCTGCGGCCTACGCGCCGGGGAGTCTGGCTGACGGTCGGGCGTCAGGACATGGTGACGCCGAGCCGTGCGAGGGCGTGCCTGATTCGGTCCAAGGCATCCTCGGGCGTGCACCACCCGACGAAGACGGCCTGGGTTGCCCCCTCGGCCATCAGGGTGAGGTCCAGTGCCGCGCCTTCAATGTCCTCGATGCCGACTCCTTGCGCTCGAAGGCATCGGCCCACCGCGGACTGGACGCTCCGGCGAGCCTCCACCCATTGGCGTGTGGCGCCTCGTGAAGGAGCCGCGCAGCATCCCGCGCGTCCACCGCCAGCTCCACGACGACGGTCCCGGGAACAGGTGAGGCGGCGCGGGACTGCAGTGCGGCGTTCAGGTCGAGGTACCACTGGTCCCACTCCTGGGGGCCGGGCTGCACGCCGTTGAGGTCTGCCGCGACGCTCCACAGTCCCTGGGTCGCGCTCGGGGTCAGATCGTCGGCCGGCGTGGGCGCCACCAGGCACCACCCCAGACGCAGGTGCTCTGCTTTCATGGCGCGAATGTAGCGGTGCCGAGTCGCTGCAGGGTCCGACGCGCAGGTGCGTCCCGGGGCGGATCTGACGGCGTCGGGGTAACCTCGTGCGACGTGGATCGCTACAACAAGGACGTCCTGAGCGCGGGCTGGCAGAAGGCCGGCCAGAAGCAGACCATTGACATGCCCATGGATCTGGGGATGATCGTCGAGGAGCCGTCGACCGGCTTCACCGGTGAGATCGTCAAGTGGGAGAACGGCGTCGTCGTCCTGGAGAACTACAAGCTGAAGCGGCGCTCCTTCCCGGTGGGGCCCGGCTTCCTGGTGGAGGGCCAGCCGGTGCGGCTGTGTGTGCCGCCGCGCACCGGACGGGCCGAGCAGAAGTACACCGCGTCGGGTTCGCGGGCCGCGGCCAGCACGCCGGCGAAGGTGGCGCTGCCCAGCCGCATCTACGTGGAGGGCCGCCACGACGCCGAGCTGGTGGAGAAGGTCTGGGGCGACGACTTGCGCCACGTCGGCGTGGTCGTCGAGTACCTGGGCGGCATCGACGACCTGGTGGGGATCGTCGCCGAGTTCAAGCCCGAGAAGGGGCGACGGCTGGCCGTGCTGGTCGACCACCTGGTGACCGGCTCGAAGGAGACCCGCATCGCCCGCGAGGTGGCCAAGGGTGGTTACGGCGAGTACGTGATGATCGGCGGCCACCGCTTCATCGACGTCTGGCAGGCAGTCAAGCCCGAGCGCATCGGCATCAAGAAGTGGCCCGAGGTGCCGATGGACGTCGACTGGAAGAAGGGCACGCTGTCCGCGCTCGGCCTGCCCCACAAGGACCAGAAGGACGTCGCGCAGGCCTGGCAGGCCATCCTGGCACGGGTGACGAGCTTCCGGGATCTGGACCCCGCCTTCAACACCGAGGTGGAGAAGCTGATCGACTTCGTCACGCAGGACCACCTGGAGGACTTCTGAGCCTCGGGGTGCCGAAGCCCGGTTCACCCCCTGGGCCTGCGTGCCAGGAGGAAGGCCAGCCCGGAGGCCACGGCAGCCAGCCCGGCGCCGACGAGCAGGGCGCTTCCGTGTCCGTGGTGCAGGAAGGGCGCCACGGCGATGGGTCCGAGGATCTGGCCCAGCGAGTAGCCCACCGAGAGGATCGCCACCGCTCGGGCGGTGCCCAGGTGACGCCCCTCGGCCAAGGCCAGTGTGGTGATCCCCATGAAGGTCCCGCCGAAGAGCACGGCCGAGGCCAAGGCGGCGGACAGGCCATCGTGCAGTGCCGGTAGGGACATCCCGATGGCCTGCAGCCCCAGCGCGATACCGAGGAGCACCGGTCGGGAGATCCGCGTGGAGAGTCTGGCCCACACGACGCAGGACGGCAGTGCTGCCAGACCCACCAGAATCCAGGTCCAGACACCGGCAGAACTCCCGGCCGAGGTCTGGACGGCGGCCACGAGGAAGGTGCCGGCGATGATGTAGCCCGCGCCCTCGAGGAAGTAGAGCGTGCACAGCACCACGAAGCTGGCGGGGGTGCGTTGCCGGGAAGCAGACAGTCGAGGGCCGACAGCGGGGGCGGTGGCCAGATTCCATGACAGTGCCAACAGCGCTGCGGCGGCGGCCGCCGACGCCGCCCATGCCAGCCGCCAGTCTCCGAGCTGCCGGCAGCCCGCCACCAGCAGCCCGGACAGGACGATTCCCACGCCGACACCCCCATAGGCCCAGCCCGCCAGCTGTGGGGAACGCGCCGCAGCCACCTCCAGCACCGAATGGGAGGCCACCAGGAAGAGCAGGGCGCTGAGGGCCCCCGCCACCGTCCGGGCCACCAACCACACCTCGACGCTCCTGGTCAGGGGCATCACCGCCAGGCTGAGGACCAACAGGATCGAGCACGCGCGAAGGGATGCCCTGGACCGTGCCGCACGCTGCCAGAAGGTGCCCAGCACCATGCCGAGGAGGTAGCCGAGGTAGTTGCTGGACGCGAGGAAGGCTCCCAGTGCGGGGGAGAGCGAGGCCTGCTCGGTCATCAGCGGCAGGATGGGCGTGTAGGAGAAACGACCGATGCCCATGGCCGCGGCCAATGCGCACGCGGCTGCGACGATCTGTCGGATGGCCCCGTGCTCGGGCGCCATGGTCTGGTGGCAGGTCATGGCGCAACGCTAGGAGCCTCCGTCGGGAAGCGGGAAATACCTCAAGACCGTGATTTATGCTTCGTGGGCATGAGCGTCGAAGTGCGTCACCTGCGGGCGCTGGTGGCGATCGCGGACCACGGTGGCTTCTCTGCGGCGGCCGACGAGTTGCGGATCTCCCAGCCAGTGGTGTCGCGAACCATCCAGCAGTTGGAGTCCCTGGTGGGTCGCAGCCTGGTGGACCGCAGCACGCGTCGGGTGGAGCTGACCCGGGCGGGGGAGGCCCTGGCCGAGGATGCCCGAGGGCTGTTGGCGCAGCTCGACGGAGCCATCGAACGGGCAGCCGGGCAGACGCTGCTGCGGGTGGGCTTCCACTGGGTGCTCCCGAGCCCCTGGACAGTCCAGCTGCAGACTGCGCTGCGGGACCGCACCGGCATGGAGTTGCGGCTGTTGCGGCGCGACGACGTCTGGTCGGCTCTGCTGACGGGCAGGCTGGACCTGGCACTCGTGCGCACGAAACCTCCGTCCGACGGATTCCAGTTGCACCTGCTCGGTACCGAGCCACGGGTGGCAGTCGTGGCCAGCCGGCACCAGCTGGCCGGACGGGAGTCGCTGGCGTGGGCAGAGTTGCGGCGGCATCCACTGGTCGTCAACACGGTCAGCGGGACGACTACCGCCGAATCGTGGCCCGAGGAGCAGCGTCCGAGCAGGGTCTTGACCTGTGCCAACTACGACGAGTGGATCGAACTGGTGGCCTCCGGGCAGGGAGTGGGGGCCTTGCCCTTGTCGGCGGCGGATGCGCGGCAGCACCCGGGCCTGCGGACCATTGCGCTGGAGGATGCTCCCCAGGTCAGTCTCTGGTTGGCGCACCGGCGCGGCCTGGCGGAGCAGTGGGTGGGGAAGATCGTGGAACTGGCGCGGGCGATGCCACTGTAGGGCGGCGAGTCGCTCCAGGCCTCACGATCCGGTACGAAGCCTGACTAGGCTGGGGGCATGGCGAGTACCCAGGACGTCCTTGATCTCATGCGGCAGGTCGCTGCCGAGGTCATCACCCCCCGATTTCGTGCCCTGAGCACGGGCGAGGTGGAGCAGAAGACCCCGGGTGACTACGTGACCGTCGCCGACCGTGAGGCCGAGGTGCTCCTCACCCGGGAGCTCACCAGGATGTTCCCCGACGCGGTGGTCGTCGGCGAGGAGGCTTGCTTCACCAACCCCAGCCTGGAGTTCAGCCTGCCGGGCACCCGTCACGCCTTCACCGTCGACCCGGTGGACGGCACCCGCAATTTCGTCAAGGGCAGCCCCGACCACGCGGTGATGATCGCCGAGCTGGTGGACGGCATCACCACCAGGTCCTGGATCTGGCAGCCCGAGCACGGCGACGCCTACGTGGCCGAGCGAGGCGCCGGGGTGGAGCTCAACGGCCATGTGCTGGTGCGCGACGAGCAGCCCCGACTGCCGCTGGGAGCCACCAGCAAGGACAGTCGTCACGGCTTCGTCGGCGGGGGAGAGCTGGCACCCGTGGTGGAGAGCGCGTGGAGCTGCGGGATCGACTACCCCTACCTGCTAGAGGGCAAGGTGGACTACCTCGTCTACAAGAACGTGCACCCGTGGGACCACCTGCCGGGCGCGCTGATGGTGACCGAGCTGGGTGGTGCGGTGCGCAACTTCCGCGGCGTCGACTACACCGCGGCCTGGACCGGCCCCGGAGTCATCGCCGCGGCCACCCCCGAGATCGCGGAGACCGTGCAGCGACTGTGGCGCGAGCCCTGATCTTGCCGGTCAGAGCAGGGGCAGCAGGCGACTCTTGGTGACGCCCTTGGCCGCCAGTGCCCGGTAGAGCCAGGGCAGGGCATTGCCCACGGTCTGCGGCGCGAAGGGCCATTCGACCTCCCGCGGACCGTTGAGGTCGGCGACCACGTCCTCGATGGTGAGCCCCTTCTTGACGCAGTCCTCCGCGGTTGCCCAGAGCATGGAGATGTCGGCGCGCTGCTTGGTGACCTCCTCCAGGGTGGCCACCGGGCCGTGCCCGGGGATGAACAGCGTGTCGCTCTTGGCATTGCTCATCACCCCGTCGATGGCCTTGGGCCAGGTGTCGACGTGGGAGTCGGGGCCGACCATGGGATCTGCGGAGGTCTCGAGCATGTCGCCGGTGAAGACCACCCGGGCGTCGGGCACCTGGACGAACAGGTCGGAATCGCTGTGGCCATTGCCCAGATGGACGATCTCGACCGTGCGCCCGCCCAGGTCGACGGCCTTGATCAGCCCCATCGGATCGGTGGGGCCGACCAGTTCGGAGACATCGAAGCCCAGATCGCGCCGAATCACCTCGGGATCGACGTCGGGATCATTGGTCCCGTCCAAGTGGTGCAGCAGGTTCTCGTGCCCGATGCTCACGACGTGCGGGATGCCGGCCAGCCCGTAGAAGTGGTCGAAGTGCGCGTGGGTGACCACCACGTGCGTGACCGGGCGGCCTGCCACCTCGGCCGCGCTGGCCGCCAGCTCCCGTCCCTGACTGGGGGAGGAACCGGTGTCCACCAGCATCACACCGCTGTGGCCGATGATCAGCCCGGCATTGACCGAGGCCGGCTGCAACTGCACCACGTGGATGCCGTCACGGACGAGCTGCCAGTCACCGATCGAGAATTCGCGCATGGCCACGAGCCTAGCCGTCTGCTCGCGGAACGGGACACGCGCTTTGGCACTCCCTTGCCCTGAGTGCCAATATGGAGAGGCCGTGACATGGATGGCGCTGGGAGGGGAGGGATCATGCTGGACGAACGCAAGATGGACGTGCTCAAGGCGATCGTCACCGACTACGTCAGCAGCAAGGAGCCCGTCGGCTCGAAGGCGCTGGTGGAGCGTCACCAGCTCAAGGTCTCTCCGGCGACCGTTCGCAATGACATGGCCGTGCTGGAGGAGGAGGGCTACATCACCCAGCCGCACACCAGCGCGGGACGCATTCCGACCGACAAGGGCTACCGCCTGTTCGTCGACCGGTTGGCCACCGTCAAGCCGCTGTCGGCGGCAGAGAAGCGCGCGATCCAGACCTTCATGGCAGGCGCGCTCGACCTGGACGACATCGTCACCCGCACGGTGAGGTTGCTCGCGCAGGTGACCCAGCAGGTGGCCATCGTGCAGTACCCGATCAGTTCCACCGCCCAGGTGCGCCACATCGAGCTGGTGAGCCTGACCAGCGACCGGGTGCTGGTGATCCTGATCAACTCCACCGGTCGGGTGGACCAGCGTTCCGTGGAACTGCCGATGCACTCCGAACAGTCCCTGGCGGAGCTTCGGACGCGGCTCAACCAGGCGGTGGTCGGCCTGACCCCGGCCCAGGGCGCCGACAAGTTGTCGAGCCTGTTGGGGGAACTGCCGGACACGATCGCGCGCACCAGCGTCAACACCGTGGTGGCCACCGTGTTGGAGATGCTGGCCGACGACCCGTCGACCCGCGTCGCCGTGGCGGGCGTGCCGCACCTGAGTCGCTTCGGCGACCAATTCGAGACAGCCGTGAAGCCCGTCCTCGAAGCACTTGAGGAGCAGGTGGTGCTGCTGCACCTGCTGGGTGAGGCTGCCTCCAGCCCGTCCGATGTCACGGTGCGCATCGGTCAGGAGAATCCCTTTGAACGCCTCCAGTCGACCTCACTGGTGGCCAGCACCTATGGTTCGTTGGACGATTCCTGGGCCACCCTGGGAATCGTCGGGCCAACCCGCATGGACTACCCCTCAACCATGGCCTCGGTTCGTGCCGTGGCCCGCTATGTTGGCCGCTTCCTGGCAGAAGGATGACTTTCACTCCCATGAGTTCTGACTACTACGAGATCCTGGGCGTCGAGCGCGACGCAACGCCCGAGCAGATCAAGAAGGCCTACCGCCGGATGGCCATGAAGATGCATCCCGATGTGTCCAATGAGCCGGATGCCGACGAGAAGTTCAAGCAGATCCAGGAGGCCTATGAGGTCCTCTCCGATCCGCAGAAGAAGGCGATCTTCGACCGTGGCGGAGACCCGATGGGCGGGGGCTTCGGCGGAATGGGTGGCGCGGGTGGATTCGGCGGCTTCCCCGGTGGCGGATTCGGTGGCGGGTTCGACTTCACGAACCTCGTCGATGCGATGTTCGGCCAGCAGGCGCAGCGTGGACCGCGCTCTCGGGTCCGTCGCGGTCAGGATGCCCTGGTGCGGCAGAGCCTGACTCTGGCCGAGGCCGCATTTGGTGTGACCAAGCCGTTGAGCGTGGAGACAGCGGTGGTGTGCCCCAAGTGCACCGGATCTGGCTGCTCTGAAGGCTCCGAGCCGGTCACCTGCAGCACCTGCAGTGGCAATGGGGAGATCACCCAGATCCAGCGTTCCTTCCTGGGAGACATCCGCACCTCGCAGCCGTGCCCCAACTGCCGCGGCTACGGCACCGTGATTCCGCACCCCTGTGGCGAGTGCTCCGGTGAGGGCCGTGTGCGTTCCAGCCGGACCCTGAATGTGAAGATCCCTGCCGGCGTGAGCACCGGCAATCGGATCCATCTGGAGGGTCAGGGTGAGGTCGGTCCCGGCGGTGGTCCGGCCGGCGACCTGTACGTGGAACTCGTCGTTGCCAACCATGAGGTCTTCAAGCGCGACGGGGACAACATCGAGATGGTGCTCCGGGTCCCCATGACGGCAGCGGCCCTGGGCACGAAGCTGACGATCGACACCCTGGAGGCCGAGCGCGAGGACTCCGATCCTTCGGACGCGACGCTTGAGGTGGAGATTCCTGCCGGGACCCAGAGCGGGACCAGAGTGGCAGTCGCCGGTCGTGGTGTGCCTCGTCTGCGCGGCAGCGGTCGCGGCGAGCTGGGCATCACCTTCGTCGTCCAGACGCCGACGAAGGTGGACGGACACCAGCGCGAGCTCCTGCGACAGCTGGCCGAGGCACGCGGTGAGACGAATGTCACGGCCCAGGTGCACAAGGGCAAGCAGGGGGTCTTCGACCGTCTGAAGGAAGCCTTCGGCGGCTGATGAGCGACGCACTCTTCCTGGCCGATCTCACCGGCGCCTCACCTGGTTCCCACATCGCCGTGACGGGGGACGAGGGGCGTCATGCTGCCGTCGTGAAGCGTATCCAGATGGGGGAGTCGGTACTGGTCTCTGACGGTTCGGGGCGCGCTGTTCGGGGCCCGGTCGTGGAGGTGGGCAAGCAGGGCATCGTCGTCGAGGTGGCTGAGCTGCTCGAGACCCCGTCCGGCCGCTACCGCTGGGTCGGGGTTCAGGCGCTGGCAAAGGGGGATCGGTCGGATCTGGCGGTGGAGACGATGACCGAGCTCGGCGTCGACGAGGTGCTGGCCTGGCAGGCGAGCCGCTCCATCGTGCGGTGGACTGCGGAGAAGTGCCGCAAGGGGCTGGCGAAGTGGGAATCCACGGCCCGGGAGGCCACGAAGCAGTCCCGACGATTCCGGATTCCCGAGGTGGGCTTCGTCTCGACGAAGGAGCTCGTCGCCCGGATCGAACGTGCCAGTCTGGCGCTGGTCCTTCACGAGTCCGCGTCCCAGCACATCGCCGAGGTGGGATTGCCCTCGGCAAGCTCGGCGAACAGTGTGAGTGAGCCTGCTGAGCTCCCGGAGGTGCTGTTCATCGTCGGCCCGGAAGGCGGCATCAGCCCGGACGAATTGGATTTCTTCACCCGGGCCGGTGCCCGGCCGGTCCTGATCAGTGATGGGGTGCTGCGCACGTCGACGGCAGGTGTGGTGGCGCTGGCGCAACTGCAGCTGAT
The DNA here is from genome assembly GCF_052116585.1 of Luteococcus sp. Sow4_B9. Taxonomy (NCBI): domain Bacteria; kingdom Bacillati; phylum Actinomycetota; class Actinomycetes; order Propionibacteriales; family Propionibacteriaceae; genus Luteococcus; species Luteococcus sp. Sow4_B9. The sequence continues at coordinate 61,384 of NZ_JBQKKT010000009.1, forward strand.
GGCCTCGACGGGTTCGGTCGACGGATCACCTACGGGCTCGGCCCGCCGACCTCCTCCGTCGCCTGAGCCTGACGAGGGAGGTGCTCGATGAGCGATTTCGGCTACACGCCGCGCACTGTTCTGGACAATGGCCTGGGCCGCACCGGAACGATTCACACCCCGCATGGGGAGATCCAGACTCCGGCCTTCATCGCCGTGGGCACCAAGGCGACGGTGAAGGCCGTGCTTCCTGAATCCGTGCGCGAGTTCGGCGCGCAGGCCGTGTTGGCCAATGCCTACCACCTGTACCTGCAGCCCGGTAGCGACCTGGTGGACGAGGCAGGTGGCCTGGGCCGTTTCATGAACTGGGACGGTCCCACCTTCACGGACTCCGGCGGTTTCCAGGTGATGAGTCTGGGCGCGGGCTTCAAGAAGGTCATCGAGATGGACTCTGTGAAGGCCGCTTCCGACGATGCCGTCGCGCCCGGCAAGGAACGACTCGCCCACGTCGACGACGATGGCGTGACCTTCAAGAGCCACCTCAATGGGGACCTCCACCGGTTCACGCCAGAGGTGAGCATGCGGGTGCAGCACGAACTGGGGGCGGACATCATGTTTGCCTTCGACGAGCTGACCACGCTGCACAACAGTCGCGGCTACCAGGAGGAATCCCTGGAACGCACCCGCCTGTGGGCCGAACGGTGTCTGGCAGAACATCGTCGCCTGACCCAGGAGCGGGTCGGCAAGCCCTACCAGGCCCTCTTCGGCGTGCTGCAGGGCGCCCAGTACGAGGACCTGCGGCGCAAGGCGGCTCGGGACCTGGGCTCGATGGAGGTGGACGGGCAGCGTTTTGACGGCTTCGGCTATGGCGGCGCATTGGAGAAGGAGAATCTCGGCACCATCTGCTCCTGGATGAGCGAGGAACTGCCCTTCGACAAGCCCCGACATCTGCTGGGAATCAGTGAGCCGGACGACTTCTTCGCAGCGGTGGAGGCCGGGGCGGACACCTTCGACTGTGTCAACCCGAGCCGGGTGGCTCGCAATTCGGCCATCTACACCGCGGACGGCCGCTACAACCTGAGCACGGCCGCCAACCGTCGCGCCTTCGTCCCCCTCGAGGACGGTTGTGACTGCTACACCTGCGCCCACTACACCAGGGCCTACCTGCACCACCTGTTCAAGGCCAAGGAGATGCTGGCCTCCACCCTGGCGACGATCCACAACGAGCGCTTCACGGTGCGTCTGGTTGACCAGATCCGGACGTCCATCGAGGACGGCGCCTTGGAGGACTTCCGCACCGACTTCCTGGGGCGCTTCTACGCGCCCAAGGTGCCAGCCGGCGGGAATGCGTCGTCCTCGCCGAGTGTTGACACCAAGAACTGAACTACACGGATGGAGAGCCCTGCGATGAAGGATCCCCGCGAGCTGTACGAACTGTCCGGTGCACCCGTCTACGGAGCCCCGGCCCTGATGGCGTTGTCCGGCTTCATGGACGCGGGACAGGCGGCCCAGCTTGGCGCCCAGCACCTGATCGACACTCGTCCGAGCCGCATCATCGCCCGCTTCGACGTGGACCAGCTCGTGGACCATCGATCGCGGCGTCCGCTGGTCACCTTCGACCGGGACCACTACACGGACTACCAGCCGATGGAACTGGTGGTGCGGGTGGTCACCGATGACGCCGGCAAGGACTTCCTGCTGTTCACCGGTCCGGAACCTGACTACCAGTGGGAGCGATTCTGTGCCGCGGTCGCCATCCTGATGGGAGAACTGGGCAGCACGCTGATGGTGCAGCTGCACGGCATTCCCTGGGGAGCACCGCACACGCGGCCGGTCGGTGTCACGGCGCATTCGTCGGACCCTTCCCTGATCGCGGACCATCCCTCCTTCCACGACCGTCTGCAGCTGCCAAGCTCGGTGGAGGCCCTGTTGGAGATCCGTCTGCCGGAGGCACACATCCGAACTGTCGGGTTCTCCGTGCACGTGCCGCACTACCTGGCCGGTGGGGAATTTCCCGCTGGTTCCGTACGCCTGCTGGACTGTGCCGCCCACGCAGCGGAACTCTCGCTGGCCATCCCGGACCTGCGGAGTCGGGCCGACGAGTACTTGCGGGAGATCGACCAGCTGGTGGCGCAGAATCCAGAGAATGCCGAGGCCATCAGCCAGATGGAGGCGGCCTACGACCAGGCCGTCAAGGGGCGCGAGATCGCTGCTCCAGAAGAGCCACAGGCCGTCGACGAGTCACAGCTGCCCTCGGGAGATGACCTGGCCGCCGAGTTCGAGCAGTTCCTGAAGGACTCGGACAAGGGCGACGGCAAGGGGAAGGAGGGCGGCTTCGGGTTGGGCCGCTGACCCGCTCAGTGGCCCAGTGGCAGGACGTAGACCATCAGGTAGAGCATCATCGCCACGCAGAAGGTGCTGGCCACGATGAGGATCGCTGCCCACAGCTTCGCCTCGCGCCACGCGAAGCGATCGCCCACCAGGATGGCGGCTGCCCCCACGAAGCCAGCCACCATGGGAGAAGCAAGGAAGATGGCGGGCAACAGGTCGTGCTGGATCAGCCGGAAGAAGGCGGTGATCCCCATCAGCACGATGCCAGCCAGGACGGCGAGGATCCAGCCCAGCGGATAGCTACGGTGGCGGCTGGTCGGCCTCGTCGGTGAAACCGAGCCAACAGCGGTGGAACCAGTCATGGCATGCTCCCGTTCGTTCACGATGTCGCCGAGCCTAGTGGTGGGTTGCCGTCGGGCTTCCACTGCCCCTGCCCTTTGCCCGTCGTGGCCCACTCCCGAGGGGGGCGGCAGGATGGTTGAAGACCTGCTGTGGGCTCTGGGTGCGCGGCTGGCGCGGGAGGGTGACAGGAGGGGTCCTGGCGGCCCTGCACCGCTGGTGTCCGCTGGCGCGGGCCGGGTGTGAACAGGGCCGTCAACAGTTTTCGTGACAAGCCTGTCTGGATCGGCCCCCTAGCGTTCAGGCATGACAATCACACATTCTCCGAGCCGCAGGGGGCTGCTCGGGGCCTTGGCCGTCGCGCCTGTCATGACGTCGGTCCCTTCCCTCATTGCTCGCGCCGATGACGAGGTGGTTGACCACCTGGTGATCGGTTCTGGTTACGGCGGAGCCGTGATGGCCGACCGTCTGACCGCGGCCGGCTAGCGGGTCCTGATGCTGGAGATGGGACAGGACTGGTCCCGGCCCGGCAGCGACGGCAAGATCTTCACTCCCATCCTGAAGCCGGATGCCCGCTCCATGTGGTTCCGCACCCGTACCGCGCTGCCCCTGGCTTCTTTCCTGGGCTTCCCGATCGACAAGCGAATCGGCTACGGCCCCGGCGTGGTCGACCGGATGGATTTCGGGGGCATGAGCGTCTACGCCGGCCGGGGCGTGGGCGGTGGTTCGCTCGTCAACGGGGCCATGGCGGTCACGCCTCGCCGTAGTGACATCGAGGAGCGCCTGGGACAGTTGGACGTCGATCGTCTGTTCGACACCTGGCTGCCGCGCGCGGGCGGGTTTGGGCGTGATGGAGCATGACGAGAACTTCCTCAACACGTCGGAGTACTACCGCTTCTCCCGGGTGGCCCGGGCCCACGCCGAGCGTGCAGGCTTGCGCACCCACAGTGTCCCGACCACCTATGACGTGGACCACCTCAAGCGGGAGGCCGTCGGTCAGGCGCCCGCGTCGGCCACCGCTGGCGAGCTGATCTTCGGCAACAACCACGGCAAGAAGAGCGTCGACAAGACCTATCTCGCCCGCGCCCGGGCCACGGGACGTCTGACGGTACGAACCATGACGAAGGCGACGACGATCGCTCGACGCGCTGCGGGTGGATGGACGGTCGGGATGCAGCGGATCAACCAGGACGGCAGCACCACGGATCTGGCGCCGGTCCACGCCCGTCGGGTCTACCTGGCGGCGGGCAGTGTCGGGACGCCCGAGATCCTGCTCCGGTCGAGGTCGCGCGGCACGCTCACCAGCCTTCCGGACGCCGTGGGCCAAGGGTGGGGTCCGAACGGCAATGTGATGATGGCCCGGGCGAACCATGTCTGGGACACCACTGGTGTGAAGCAACCCACCATCGCCGTGCACGGCATCGATGCCTGGACCGGCGTTGCCCGGGAGAACCGCGTCTTCACCGAGGTGGCACCGGTTCCGGCGGGAACCGAGACGTGGATCTCGCTGTACCTGGCGGTCACGGACAACCCGAACCGCGGTCGCTTCGGCTGGGACACCGCTGCCGACCGGCTGACACTGGACTACGGGGCGACGCACGCTGCACCATCCGTGGCGGCCGTGAAGCGGGTCTTCGACCAGATGAACCGGGTCAATGTCACCGTCTACCGTTCGGACCTGTTCGGCAATGGCTCGCCCTTCGCCAGCAATTCCACCTACCACCCGCTGGGTGGTGCGGTGATCGGTCAGGCCACGGAGCTCGACGGACAGCTGAAGGGCCACGAGGGGCTCCACGTCGTGGACGGCTCCCTGGTGCCCGGCGCCCTTGGCGTCAACCCCTTCGTCACCATCACTGCCCTGGCAGAGATGGTGGCGGAAGGCGTGCTGCGCACGATCCAGGCCTGAGCCCCGTCGCCATAGCCGGTGCCGGTGGAGACGGCAGACTGGACCCATGAGGATCCTGGCTGACGTCGACACCGGCATCGATGACGCGTGTGCCCTGCTCTACCTGTGCGGATTGCCCGACGTGGAAGTGGTGGGGGTCACGACGACCAGCGGCAACACCACCGCCCACCAGGCGGCTCTCAACACGCTGGCGGTACTGGACATCGCCGGCCGCCCGGACGTGGAAGTCGCCGTGGGGCAACCGATGCCACTGGTACGGCCGCTGGTCACGACGCCGGAGACCCATGGGCCCGGTGGCATCGGGTACGCGCAGTTGCCGGATCTCACACAACGACTCTCGTCGCGTCCCTGGTTGGAGCTGTGGCGGGAGGCGCTGCAGGACCGGCCGGGGGAGACCACCCTGCTGGTCACGGGACCGATGACCAATCTCGCGACTGCCCTGGAGCAGATCCCGGACCTTCCCGAGCTCGTGGCAGGCATCGTGGTGATGGGCGGGTGCTTCTGGCACCTCGGCAACACCACCCCGACGGCCGAGTGGAACACCTGGTGTGATCCAGATGCAGCCAGTCGGGTCCTGCGAGTCTTCGATGGGTTCGATGCGGACCGGCTGCCCATCCTGTGCGCGACGGAGACCACGGAGCGGATCGAGTACACACCGCAGCTTCTGGATGCCCTGCTCACGGCCTGTGGCGCCGCGCCGCTTGGGCTGCATGCTGAAGCGCCGAGGACCACCCTGCACAGTTCGACGGGTAGCCGGCCCCTGGACCTGCTGAGTGATGCCTTGCGCTTCTACTTCGAATTCCACCACGACTATGACCAGGGCTACGTGGCACACCTGCACGACCTGTTCGCGGCCCAGGTGGCGGCGGGCAGAGCGAGGATCGCCACGGAGGTCACCGTCGTCGACGTCGAGACGACCTCGGATCTGCTGCGCGGCACGACGGTCCGCGACGACCGCGGAATCTGGGGCCGGCAGCACAACGCCCGGGTGGTCGTGCAGAACCACCCGGGCGAGGTCTTCAAGGAGTTCGCCGATGCCCTCGTCACGGTGTCGGGGCAGTCCGGCTGACAGGTCACAGCGAGTAGGTGGGTTCCACCCGCTTGAGCCAACGGATGATGCGCAGGGTGATCGGAACCACACAGATCTCCACCAGGCACTTGTAGAGGTATCCGGTCACGGTGTAGTTGCCCAGCTCGGCCATGGTGATCGTCCCGGCGAAGGCAATGGTGCAGAAGAGCAGCGTGTCCACGAATTCGCCAACCAGCGTCGAGCCGATCAGACGCGCGGCCACATTGTTCTCGCCGGCGCGCGCCTTCAGCTTCACCACGACGAAGGAGTTCAGCAGGTTGCCCGCCAGATAACCCACCAGTCCGGCGATGGCGATTCGGGTCACGGGCGCCAGCACGCTGTCCCACGCCTCGAAGCCCGGCACCGGGGCGGTCATGGCGACGACGCGGTAGGTGATGGCGGCCACCAGCGTCATCGCGAAACCCGTCCAGATCGCACGGCGGGCCCGCTTCCAGCCATAGACCTCGGTGAGGATGTCACCCACCACATAGCTCAGTGGGAACAGGAAGGCGCCGCCGTCGAAGATGAGCTTTCCGCCACCGTAGAACCAGTCGCTGAGTCCGGGAACCCGGGGCCCTTCGAAGAGTTTGGTTGCTGTCACGCCGGAGATGAGCAGCAGGCCGACGAAGATGGCCATCACGATGTCGTAGTGGGAACGCGGTACCTCGGCGTACTGGACGCGTGTCTGGGGCTCGGAAGTTGTCACGAGCAGTCATCGAACCATGCTGCGCGTCAGGGCACCAGCCCTGTCCGAAGCGCAAACCCTGCACGGCCATCCTATCGTGGTGGCGGCCACTTCGTCAGTGTCCAAAGACACTGCGACGTGTGGGTGAAAGTGCTTGTGGAATGCTGGTTGGAGTGGCACTATCGGGTCATGGCAGACCTTGTTGACATCCCGGAAGAGTCGGAGCAGCTAGATCAGCTCCAGAGCGACGACACCCTGGTGCACAGGGGAGTCGATGACGTTCTCGACGAGGGCTACACGGCTCCCGAGAACTGGTCCCCCGCGCAGGGCTTCGGCAACACTGCCCGTGAGATGCGCGAGGGGGAGACCCTGGACCAGCGGATCGCGCAGGAGGTGCCGGACGCGGATCCGGACAAGCCCCTGGAGAAGTGGAATCCGACGGGCGAGAAGCGCGAGGTGGGATCGCGTCGCGCCGGACGTCTGGTGGACCACAACGACGGGTATCCCGGCGAGGACGTGGAGGCGGAGGCCATCGGCTCCGAGGTGGGCATCGACGGGGGAGCCGCCCCGGCCGAGGAAGCTGCCGTCCACGTGATCGACCCCGCGGAAGAGATCGACGAGGAGTCGTGAACCCGATCTTCCAGAAGTCCTCCGACATTGCCGATGGCGCCGTCGTGGTGCCCGAACGAGGCCTCTACCCGCCGATCGAGCCCTATGACACCGGCATGCTCGACGTGGGCGACGGTCAGCGCCTCTACTACGAGCAATGCGGCAATCCACAGGGCAAGCCCGCGGTCTTCCTGCATGGTGGGCCGGGCGGCGGTGGCGGTACGGATCGGCGACGATTCTTCGACCCCGAGCGCTATCGGATCGTGGTCTTCGACCAGCGCAACTGCGGCCAGTCCACGCCGAACGCGGCGGCTGGCGCAGACCTGTCCACCAACACCACCTGGCACCTCGTCGCAGATCTGGAACGGCTGCGGCAGCATGTGGGCATCGAACGGTGGCTGGTCTTCGGCGGCTCGTGGGGGAGCACGCTGGCCCTGGCCTACGCGCAGACACACGCGGAGCGAGTGACTGAGCTGGTCCTGCGCGGCATCTTCACCCTGCGCCGCAGCGAGCTGGACTGGTACTACAACGGCGGGGCGGGCAACATTGCTCCCCAGTGGTGGCAGTCCTTCTGCGCGCCGCTGGTCGAGGCCGGCCATGATCTCTCGCAGTGCAACATGGCCGGTTACCACCGCTTGCTCTTCGGCGATGATCAGCAGGTGGCGCTCAGGGCTGCCCAGGCGTGGACCCGGTGGGAGGCCGCCACCAGCTACCTGCTGTGGAATGAGCATGCACTCCACCAGACTCCCGAGCAGGAGTTGACCTTCGCCAGGATCGAGAACCACTACTTCGTGCACGGGGGATTCCTGCGGGAGGGCCAACTGCTCGACGATGTGGATCGGATTCGGCACATTCCCTGTGTGATCGTCCAGGGCCGTTATGACCTGCCCTGCCCGGCGACCACGGCGCAGGCGCTGGCCGATGCCTGGCCGGAAGCCGAGTTGCGCATGGTGCTGGCCGGTCATTCGGCCTTCGAGCCCAACATTGCGAGCGAGCTGGTCAAGGCCACGGACGAATTCTCCCGGGCGAGCTGACCAACCACAGCGCGCGCCGCGCCCGGGACGTCGAGGCGAAGATGAAGGGGCCCTCATTTTCGCTTCATGATTCGATCACCCACGATCCATAGCTTCAGGACTGTCAACGCTGCTCGACCTTCCTGGAGGCATCATGAGCACCACCCCCGCTGCCAGCACCCTTCCCGCCACCGGTTCCCGGCGGGCCTCCACCGCCGAGGCAGTGAGCGCCGTCGAGCTCGTCGGGCTTCCCAGCGCCGCCATGGCGGAGGAGTCCATCGCGCTGCCCCGCACCCGTCTGGTCCGCGCCAAGATGGCCTACAGCACCCGCTTCTTCCACGAGCAGGTGGCCAATGGTGCCAATGGTCACGAGTTGGTGCGTGGAGACGCTGCGCCCCGCCCGGGCGATCTGGTGCTGGCGCGCATCGTGGAGATCGGCAAGCACGCCCGCTTGGAGAGCCCTCACAGCCGTCGTCAGATGCTCTTCATCGGCGACGAGATCGTCGTGGCCTACGGGCATCGCTATGCCCCGGACCAGTTCGAGGCCGAGGTGCCGGAGGACCTCCAGATCACGAATCTGGTGGCGGCCGGCGGCATGGCGGGGCGCGTGACCGCCCAACACGCGTCCATCGACGCTGCGACGGTGGTGGAGCCGCTCGGCCTGATCGCCCGTGACGGGCAGGTGCTGAACCTCACTGACCTGGCACCCCACCGGGCCCAGGAGGCGCCCCGTCGTCGTGACGGAGAGCGTCCGCGCCTGGTCACCGTGCTGGGCACGTCCATGAATTCCGGCAAGTCGACCACTCTGGCCTGCCTGATCAATGGCCTGACCCGAGCGGGCAAGACCGTCGCGGCCGGCAAGGCGACCGGTACCGGTGCGGGTGGCGATCCACGCATGTTCGCGGACGCGGGCGCCAGCACGGTGCTGGACTTCACCGACTTCGGTCACGGATCCACCTACCGGGTGGGCTATGAGGAGCTCAAGTCCCTGGTCTTGTCGGTGATTTCCGCGCTCACCAATGCCGATACCGACGTGGTGGTCCTGGAGATCGCGGACGGCATCTACCAGGGCGAGACGGCCCGTCTGATCGCCGATCCGGAGGGCCAGGCATGGATCGACACCCTCGTCTTCGCCGCTGGCGATGCCCTGGGCGCGGCCAAGGGCGTCGATCTCCTCCACGAACTGGGCCTGCAGGCCTCCGCAGTCAGCGGCGTGGTCACCGCCTCCCCGTTGGCGACGCGCGAGGCTGACGCGGTACTTCCGGTCAGCCTGATCCCCACCTACGATCTGACCGAGCCCGAGGTGGCACTCGACGTCATCGCCCGCGACGCCCGGAAGGCCTGATCAGCCGATGCAACGACTCCCTGAGCTCTGGCGCGGCCAACGGCGCGGGTTGCTGGTCAGGCTGGCGGCCACGGGCCTCGGCCAGGCGGCGATCGCCGCGGTGACCGCTGTCCTCACACCGCGGCTGTTGAGCGTCCCAGATCGCACCATCCAGCTCCAGCTGGCAACCGCCCTGGTGGCGATGGCTCTGGTGCTGGGCGGCCTGCGGGTCATGGAACGTGTACTCGGGGAGAAGCTGGGGCAGGACTATGTGCACGAAGTGCGCATGCACCTGATCCGCGCGGCGCTGGCCGGTCGCGGGCCATCGGTGGGCGTGACGATCGCGCGGACCACCAATGATCTGAGTTCCGTGCGGAACTGGATCGTGCTGGGGATCGTCCCACTGCTGGTGGGCGTGCCGATGGTGGCCGGATCCCTCCTCGCCCTGCTCTTCCTGTCCCCGCCACTGGCCGCGTCGGTGGCCCTTCCACTGGCCCTGCTGGGCGTGGTCCTGGGACTGCTCGCGCCCAGGGTGAGGGAGCGCGCGGCGGCTCTGCGCCGGACGCGCGGCAAGCTGGCGGGGGTCATCACCGACACCGTCCAGGCCCGGGATTCCGTGGTCACCGCGGGAGGTACGGATCGGGAGATCCGTCGGTTGGCACAGGACAGCCGCGAGCTGGGCCGGCGAGCGGTCTCCCGGGCAGTGCTCTCAGGAGCACTGCGGGGGTCTGCGGCCAGCGTCGCGACGGTCGCGATGGTGGTGGTGGGCGCCACGGGTGCGATCACGCGCGTGGAGCCTGCCACCATTGCCACAGCCTTCATCATCGTCGGCATGTTGGCGACCCCGGTCAGTGACCTGGGGCGGGTCAGTGAATACCGTCAGTCCTTCCGGGTGGCCCAGCGCATCCTGGCGCCGGAGATGGAGCGTTCCCGTCGTCAACGCCAGCACGAGCGGGAGCTCGATCGCAATGGCAACCTGCGGCCCCGCGAGGGCAATGGCATCGGAGTCGTCCACCTGGCAGACCTGGAGCCGGGCGGCCAGCCGGCGCCGGACCTGGTGGCCCATCCCGGGGAAGTGGTGGTGGTGCGCAGCCGCGATCCGCAACGGGTTCGAGAACTCGTCGACCTGCTGGTGCAGCCCGGAAGTCTGCGCGACGAGTGGTTGCTGGTGGATGGCCAGAACCTGTCCGGCATGAGCAGCCTGCAGCGCCGTGACTTCGTCTCCGTCGCGGCCCCCGAGTTTGGGCTGGAGCGATCCACCATCGCCCGGGCCGTCCGTTATCGAGCCCCGCAGTCGGACGAGGACGTGATGGACACCCTCGACGCCGTCGGTCTGGGTGACGACGTTCGACGTCTTGACCGGGGCGAGCGCACCATGTTGAGTCGAGGTGGGGAACCGCTCAACCTGCAGCAGCGGATGCGACTGCTGCTGGCCCGCGCCTGGTACGGCAGTCCGCCCCTGGTGGTTCTCGACCGGATTGACGCCGGTCTCGGTCCCGAGGGGCGTCGGCTGATGGCCGAGGGCCTGAAAAGCACACCCGGCGTCACGCTCCTGATCAGCGACCGTGCTGACCAGTTGGCCCCGGGCCATCGGGTCTGGGATCTGGACGCGGACCCGCAGAGCACTGCGATGGATCCGCAACACCTGGCTGCCGTGACGGGAGCCATCGAGCAGGACAAGGAGGATGACGCATGACCACCCGACGATGGATGATCCTTGGCCTGGCATTGGCCCTCCTGATGGGTCTGGGCGGCGTGGGCAGAGCGCTGGTCTCACGCCCCGGCCCGCCGGAAGTGGACCAGGAACTTGTCCAGATGCCCAGCTCAAGTGTGGGGTCTGCAACACCCAGTGCTTCCGCGACACCGTCGGGAGCTGCCAACGCGTCCCGGACGCCCACCCCGGCGGCATCTGCTTCCTCCGCTGGCTCGACGGCATCCACCACGCCCGCGCCACGACCCACATCGACCCGACCTTCCGTGACCCGGACATCGACCGCAGCCAGGACCACAGCGGCCCCGAAGCGACCGGCAACCACCCGGACCACCGCGGCACCCGTGCGTCGGCCGACGGCCACCCGCAAGGCGGTGCCGGCGCCGGTGCGCACGCGCACCCAGGCGCCGCCCCCGCCGGTCTGGCATGGTGATGACGACGATGACCGCTACGACGACGATGACCGCTACGACGACGATGACGATGACGACGGGGACGATGACGGGGATGACGATGATTGACCGCCTGATGGCCTCGGGGCGCTGGCGCATCGTCGGCTGGATGCTGGCGACCCTGGCCCTGGCGCTGTTCATCGTGGTCGTCGTGGTCCGCAGCCTCCTGCTGGGGCACGTGGCCGAGCGGGCGAACGAGGACGTCACCCTGGAGCTGCAGGAGTTCACCACCTTCGTGGAGGAGGGACGCGACCCCTCAACCGGAAAGGCCTTCACCAACACCAAGGACCTCTTCGCGGTCTATCTCGGCCGCCAGCAGGCCGGTGAGTTCGAGATGATGCTCGGGTGGCACGGAGAGGGCACGTCCTCCTATGAGGTCCGGGGTCAGGGCGTGCCGAGGATCGACGAGTACGACATCGCTCATGACGAATCCCTGCTGAACCAGATCGCCTCCACCAGCTCCGGCGTCCACGAGACCCCGGCCGGAGAACTGCGCTGGGGACGGGCCGTGGTGATCACGGGTGAAGACACCCCCGATGCGCTCCTGGTGGGGGTCTTCACCGGCAGGGCCGAGGAACAGGCACGGGAGACCGTGCGCAGCCTGGCCCTGGTCTCGCTGTGCAGTTTGGGGCTTGCGGGACTGGTGAGCTGGCTGGTTGCCGGTCAGATCTTGCGGCCAGTGCGACTGGTGCGGCAGGCGGCAGCGGAGATCACGGAACGGGATCTCACCCGTCGCATCCCCGTGGAGGGCAAGGACGACGTCTCGGACCTCGCCGTCACCTTCAACCAGATGCTCGACCGGTTGGAGGCCGGTTTCGAGTCGGAGAAGCGATTCGTCGACGATGCCGGCCATGAGTTGCGCACTCCGATCACGGTGATCCGTGGGCACCTGGAGCTGATGGGGGATGACCCGGAGGAACGACGCCAGACGATCGCCCTGGTCACCCAGGAGCTCGATCGGATGGCACGCATCGTGACCGACTTGCTGGCGCTTGCCAAGGTGGACCGACCCGACTTCGTGCAGCTTGTTGAGCCGGTGGACATGACCCAGCTCACCCTGGACATCGACGCCAAGATGCAGACGCTGGCGGATCGTCGCTGGCAGTTGAGCCACATTGCGGAGGGTACGGCGCTGGTGGACGCGCAGCGGATCACCCAGGCCGTCCTCCAGCTGGCCGACAATGCTGTCCAGCACACGCTGCCGGGCGATGCGATCACCCTGATGAGCCGCTTCGCCACCGACGCCGACGGGCAGCGGGTGCTGCAGATCGCCGTCACCGATACCGGTCCGGGCGTGGAGCCGCAGGACCGAGAGCGAATCTTCGAACGCTTCGCCCACGGCACCCCGGCCGACGGCAGCCGTCATGCCGGCGCGGGTCTGGGGCTGCCGATCGTCCAGGCGATCGCCGAGGCGCACGGCGGCCGTGTCCAGGTGGACAGCCCACCCGGCCAGGGCGCCACCTTCACCCTCGTCCTGTCCGTCGACTGTCCGCCCCCGAGCAAGCTGAGGTCCACCATCAAGGAGAAGAACCGATGAGCACAGTCCTGATCGCCGAGGACACGCCCACCATTGCCTCCTTCGTGGAGAAGGGTCTGCGGGCCGCCGGGTACCAGACGGCGACCACCGGCGACGGTCCGACGGCCCTGCTGCTGGCCTCCAATGGAGGATTCGACCTGATGATCCTGGATATCGGTCTGCCGGGCATGGACGGTTTCGAGGTGCTGCGCAAGCTCCGGGAACAGGGCAGCGACCTGCCGGTGGTGATTCTCACCGCCCGCGACTCCGTGCATGACACGGTGCAGGGGCTGGAGGGTGGTGCCAATGACTACGTGACGAAACCCTTCCAGTTCGCCGAACTCCTGGCCCGCGTGCGGCTCCGTCTGGCCGAGCCCGTCGTGCGCGCTGCCAATCCTTCCTCCGAGGTGGTCAGCGGTGGGGTCCGGCTGGACCTGCTCACCCGTCGTGCCCAGGTGGACGGCGGCGACCACATCGATCTCACGTCACGGGAGTTCCGCCTGCTCGAGGTCTTCCTCACGCACGCCGGTCAGGTCCTGAGCAGGGAGCAGTTGTTGGGGATGGTCTGGGAGATGGACTTCGATCCCGGCTCGAATGTGGTCGACGTGTTCGTGCGCTCGCTGAGATCCAAGATTGGTGCCCACCGGATCGAGACGGTCAGGGGCATGGGGTACCGCTTCCGGCAGCAGTGAGTGGTACCCGGCAATTCGTTGGGTGACTGTCGGTGGGGGCCCGTAGACTCTGCCGAGTACAGCACCAGACCAGCACTTGACCGGTCCACGACCCTGGAGGAATCCTGACCACCCCGCACGACCCTTCCCACGAAGCCACCCGGCCCGGCACCGACCGCGGCGGCGAGGAGATTGCCCAGCGCAGCGCCACCCGTCGCCTGACCATTCCGGCGTCAATTCCCATGGTCAATGTCCTGGGCCCGCGGGACGAGTTCCTGCGGCTGATGGAGAACCAGCTGGCGGCCGACATCCTGGTGCGGGGCAATGACGTGACGTTGACCGGCACGGCGGGGGACATTGCCCTTGCGGCCGAGGTCTTCACCGAGCTCGTGACCATCCTGCGCACCGGCCAGGGCCTGACCCTGGAGATGGTGGAACGTGTCGTGGGGATGAGCACCAGCGACGAACAGACCAGTGCCGCCGAGGTGCTCACGCACAACATCCTGTCCAATCGGGGCAAGACCATCCGGGCCAAGACGCTGAACCAGAAGCGCTATGTGGACGCCATCGACCGCAACACGATCGTCTTCGGCATTGGTCCGGCCGGCACCGGCAAGACCTATCTGGCCGTCGCCAAGGCCGTCCAGGCACTGCAACGCAAGCAGGTGAACCGCATCATCCTGACCCGTCCTGCCATCGAGGCGGGGGAGAGGCTCGGATTCCTGCCGGGAACGTTGAACGACAAGATCGATCCGTACCTGCGCCCGCTCTACGACGCGCTGCACGACATGATGGATCCCGAGGCGGTGCCGAAGCTGCTCACCGCCGGCACCATCGAGGTCGCGCCGCTGGCCTACATGCGTGGCCGCACCCTGAACGATGCCTTCATCATCCTGGACGAGGCCCAGAACACGTCCATGGAACAGATGAAGATGTTCCTCACCCGCCTGGGTTTCAACTCCAAGATCGTGGTCACCGGAGACATCACGCAGGTGGACCTGCCCAATGGCCAGCCGTCCGGCCTGCGCGGGGTGCAGCAGATCCTCGACGGGGTGGAGGACATCGCCTTCTGCAACCTGACGAACCGCGACGTGGTGCGCCACAAGCTGGTGGGTCGGATCGTGGCAGCCTATGACCAGTTCGAGTCCCTGGACCAGGTGGGCAACCGCGAGACGCGTCGGGCCATCGAGTTTGGCAACAGGAAGAGGAATCCGCAGTGATCGACCTGAACAACGAGTCGGGGCACCACGCCGACGAGAAGGGCCTCATCCAGCTGGCGACCTTCGCCCTGGACCAGCTGCGGATCCACCCGCAGAGCGACCTGTCGATCGTGCTGGTGGACGAGGCCACGATGAGCGAGTACCACGAACGCTTCATGGGTCTGCCCGGCCCCACCGACGTGCTCAGCTTCCCGATGGACGAGCTTCGCGCGCCCTCCGACGACGAGGAGGAGGCGCCTCGCGGCCTGTTGGGTGACATCGTGCTCTGTCCCCAGGTGACGGAGCGCCAGGCGGCCGAGAATGGTCGTCGGCCCGAGGAGGAGGCCGAGTACCTGCTGGTCCACGGTCTGCTGCACCTGCTGGGCCATGACCATGCCGAGCCTGACGAGAAGGCCGTGATGTTCGGTCTCAATGACCGCATCATTGCCCTGTGGCAGAGCCGCAAGGAGGGCTGACGGGGTGACCCGTACCAACTGGATCGAACTGGCCGTTGCACTGGTCTGCACGGTGCTCGCCTTCCTGCTGGCCGAGGTCGAGACGGCCCTGCGCCAGACCAGCAAGGGCCGTGCCGACGTCCTGCTGGAGGACGAGCGTCCCGGGGCCACGCGCCTGCATCGCATCGCGGAGGACCCGGCGCCCTATGTGAACACGACGCTGCTCGTGCGCACCGTGCTGGAGATCGTCGCGATCGTCCTGGTCTGCCAGGTGACCTTTGCCCACTTCACACTTGGCTGGCAGCGGCTCCTGATCGCGGCGGGCAGCATGACCCTGGTCAGCTACATCCTGTGGGGTGTGGCACCCCTGACCTTGGGACGCCAGCACTCGGACTCCGTCGCCCTGAGGTCCGCCGGACTGGTGCAGTTCCTGACCAGCCTGTTGGGCCCGTTGCCGTCGTTGATGATCCTGATCGGCAATGCGCTGACGCCGGGGCGGGGTTTCGCGGATGGTCCGTTCAGTTCCGAGGCGGAGCTGCGCGACATGGTGGACCGCGCCGAGGCCAGTGACGTGATCGAGGCCAGCGAGTCGAAGATGATCCACTCCGTCTTCGAGCTGGGCGACACCATCGTGCGCGAGGTCATGGTGCCCCGACCGGACATGGTCTTCATCCAGGCAGACAAGACCCTGAGGCAGGGGCTCTCACTGGCGCTGCGTTCGGGATTCAGCCGCATCCCGGTGGTGGGAGAGGGGCTGGACGACATCGTCGGCATGGCCTACCTCAAGGACATGGTGAAGCGCAGCTATGACAATCCCGACGCGGAGCGCAATGAGAGCGTGGCCCAGATCATGCGGCCCGCCCACTTCTGTCCGGATTCCAAACCCGCCAATGAGCTCATGCGCGAGATGCAGCGCAGCCGCAACCACGTCGTCATCGTCGTCGACGAGTTCGGCGGCACCTCCGGCCTGGTCTCCATCGAGGACATCCTGGAGGAGATCGTCGGCGAGATCGTCGACGAGTACGACGCAGAGCCCACCCACACCGAGGAACTGGAGCCCGGGCTCTTCCGGATCTCCGCACGGCTACCGGTCGACGAACTGGGTGACCTGTTCGGGCTGGAACTGGACGACGAGGACGTCGAGACGGTGGGTGGCCTGATGGCCAAGCAGCTGAACGTGGTGCCGATTCCGGGCAGCGTCGTGGAGTGGGAGGGCGTCCGGATCGAGGCCGAGAAGTCGGCTGGCCGACGACACCAGATCGACACCTGCCTGGTGCAGCGCGTGACGGCAGAGACACTTGAGGAAGACCCCGAACAGAGCGAGGAAGACCATGGCTGATGCGGCCGACAAGCAGGATCCGGGCCGGATGCCCACGCTCGACGAGCTGATGAGCGACGACTTCGACCCCGAGACGGACATCGACTGGACCGGCGACAAGACCTTCCGTTCCGGTTTCGCCTGTTTCGTGGGCCGTCCCAATGCCGGAAAGTCGACGCTGACGAATGCACTGGTCGGGTCCAAGATCGCCATCACCTCGTCCAAGCCACAGACCACCCGCCACTCCATCCGGGGGATCGTGGACCGGCCCGATGCCCAGCTGGTCCTGATCGACACGCCTGGTCTGCACAAGCCGCGCACGCTGCTGGGGCAGCGGCTCAATGACCTGGTTCGCGAGACGTGGACCGAGGTGGACATCATCGGCATCTGCCTGCCGTCGAACCAGCGCATTGGTCCGGGCGACACCTTCCTGGTACAGGAGGTGGCCAAGCTCACCAAGAAGCCCAAGCTCGTGGCACTGGCCACCAAGACAGACCTGGTGAGCGGCGAACGGCTCCGTCAGCACCTGGTGGAGATCCAGGGACTCGAGGAGAAGCTGGGCATCCGGTGGGAGACGATCATCCCGTGCTCGGCCGTGAGTGGTGAGCAGGTGGACGTCGTCGCCGACGAGCTGGTCAAGCTGTTGCCCTACGGGCCGGCCTTCTATCCGGATGGCGAGGTGACCGACGAGCCGACCGAGACGCTGGTGAAGGAGCTGATCCGCGAGGCAGCGCTGGAGGGTGTCCGCGACGAGCTGCCGCACTCCATCACCGTGGAGATCGACGAGATGGGTCTGCGTGAGGGTCGTCCGGAGGACAAGCCGTTGCTCGACGTGTATGCCTCCATGATCGTGGAGCGCGAGTCCCAGAAGGGCATCATGATCGGCCACCGGGGCGAGCACCTCAAGGAGGTCGGCACCCGAGCACGTCACCAGATCAGTGCACTGCTCGGGACGCCGGTTCACCTGGATCTCAAGGTGAAGGTGCTCAAGGACTGGCAGCGTGATCCCAAGTTCCTGAACCGTCTGGGCTTCTGACCGTCTGGGCCCGTGAGCGGCCGGGCCCATGACCGGCCGGGCTCGTGGGGATTGCGCCTGCCGGGACGCGCACTTCCCAGGCTTGCCCGTCTCTGCAAGGATCGCGGGATGAACCAGACCGTCGTGACCGAGACCTTCCACAGCGAGGGCGGCATCAAGGTGGGCGCCATTGTGCGCCGCATCGAGCCGACCAGCCTGTCCACCCTGCTGTGCTTCACCAGCCCGGACGGGCTGCACCACGTCGAGAGCCGGATCGAGTTCGACGACGAGAACCCCTTCAACTGGACCCACTACGTGCAGCACGACGACGAGGCCTTCGTCGAGCGCGACAAGCAGCCGGGTGATCCTGCCAATGTGGTGCCGGGCCATGCCGAGTGCCTGCTCGTGAGCCGGCTGCTGGAGTCGGGCGAGGCGGAGCTGGAGTTCACCCTGCTCGACGAGCGCACCGGCCAGATGCGTCCGGCCGTGCTGGTGCACAAGGGTGACGAGGTGGGCCTCTACAGCGAGGACCAGCTGCTCAACCGGCACCGGGTGCTGGGCGACGAGGTGATCGCCTCTGATTGGGAGGGCAATGGCTCGCGGCTGGTGCACGACGTCAACGAGCTGCTCGACGGCCTGGACGATGCGACCTGTGTGCGGGTGCGCAACTTCCTTCGCGGCGGCGAGATCTGAGCCTTCCGGAGACCTGTGACGGGGCCTGCCGATGTTCGGCAGGCCCCGTCGTCATGCGGTGGAAGAAGGTCAGCGCACGAATTCCAGCTTTTCCCCGGCCTCGGTGGTGACGATGAGGCGGGAGCCGGTGGCGATGTAGGTGGCCGTGGTCTCGCTCAGCGAGCCGATCAGCTGCTCGACGGTGCTGGCGTCGATGCTCGTCTGCTCGTCCTCGTGGAAGCAGGCCATCATCGTGGAGCCGAGCGCACCGAAGGTGATGGTGCCCTTGTTGGCGTCGATGGCGGCCTTGCCGAAGATGCGGTTGCACCCATTGCTGCCGGAGAGCTGGCCCTGGGAGTCGATGCGGATCCAGGCACGGTTGGCCAGCTCCGGGCTGATTCCTTCCACACTCAGGTGCCAGTCGCGGTTGGTGACCGCCGAGGCGCTGGTGCGTGCCACGGGCATGGAGGTCACCCAGGTGGAGCTGGTGCCCTCGTCGGAGATGACGGTGGCGGTGCGGCCGCGCACGCTGAAGGTGGCGGTGCCGTCGACCAGTTCGTTCATCAGGGCCGAGGCCTTGACGTAGGCACTGCCGGTGGGCTGCGTGAAGCGGCAGGCGCGACGGGTGGTGCCGACGCCGTCGAAGGTGATGGTGTCCGAGGCGGCGTCCACACTGGCCGAGCCGAAGAAGTTGTTGCATCCGTCGGAGCCGCTCACCGAGCCGTTGCGGTGGATGGTGATCCAGCCGATGTCGTAGACGCTGGGGGAGACGCCGGGCAGGCGCAGGCGCCACTCGCGGTCGCTGAAGCTGTCGCTGGTGGCCTTCACCTGCTTGGCCTCGGCCTGCTGCGGGGTGGCATTGGCCGTGGGGGCCACCAGGGCGGTGCCACCGAGGGTCGCGATGGCCGCGACGGTGAGGGAGATGTTGCGGAGGTTCTTCATTCCGTGTCCTTTCAGACGGTGATCTTCCATGCAGTGGGGTCTGCTGTTCCAGATTAGGGTAGAACGCGCATATTTTCTTGTGTGTAAGGGAATCAGAGGTATCAGCCCTTGATCCCAAGGGATGGTGCGGGAGTCTCAGGAATCCACTGAATCCCGAAATGTGGGCGTTTTCTCTCCTGCTTTGAGACGGTGATGGCTAGAGTCTTCGCCATGGCATTCACCAGAAGGGGGCACGGGCCCGACGAGCTCCTGCTCCTCGTCCGCCGCAACGAGGCCAGCTGACCAGCAGCCACGGCACCCTCGTTGCGGAGTTCGACGACGCCTGGCACGCCCACCCTCCACGACCAGGGAGCCCCCGCATGACCACCCAGCAGAGCCCGAACCAGTTCGGCACCATCCCTCAGGACGGCATCCCCGTCCAGCAGCCCAGCCCGATGCCGTGGCACCGCTACAGCGCCTTCGAACCGATCGACGTCCCCGACCGCACCTGGCCCACCAAGAAGGTGACCCAGGCCCCGCGGTGGCTGTCCACCGACCTGCGCGACGGCAACCAGGCACTGATCGACCCCATGACGCCGGCCCGTAAGCGCAAGATGTTCGACCTCCTGGTCGCCATGGGTTACAAGGAGATCGAGGTCGGTTTCCCGTCGGCTTCCCAGACGGACTTCGACTTCGTGCGCAGCCTCATCGAGGAGGATGCGATCCCCGACGATGTGCAGATCTCGGTGCTGACCCAGGCCCGCGAAGACCTGATCGCCCGCACCACGGAGAGCCTGGCGGGCGCCAAGCGCGCCAACATCCACATGTACAACGCGACGGCCGAGCTCTTCCGTCGCGTGGTCTTCAAGGTGAGCGAGGCCGAGTGCATCGCGCTGGCCACCCGCGGCACCGAGCTGGTGCTGAAGCACGCCGAGGCGAACCTGGGCAGCGTCGAGTTCGGCTACCAGTACAGCCCGGAGATCTTCACCCAGACCCCCACGGACTTCGCCGTCGAGGTCTGCAATGCGGTGATGGACGTGTGGCAGCCGGAGGAGGGTCGCGAGATCATCCTCAACCTGCCGGCCACGGTTGAGATGAGCACCCCCAACACCTACGCCGACCAGATCGAGTACTTCGGCCGCCATGTGCGCAACCGTCAGCACGTCGCCATCAGCCTGCACCCGCACAATGACCGTGGCACGGCCGTGGCGGCCACCGAGCTGGGCATGATGGCTGGCGCCGATCGCGTGGAGGGATGCCTGTTCGGGCACGGAGAGCGCACTGGCAATGTGGACCTGGTGACGCTGGGTCTGAACCTGTTCAGCCAGGGCATCGATCCCAAGATCGACTTCAGTCACATCGACGACGTGCGCCGCACCGTGGAGTACTGCACGGGCCTGCCGGTGCACCCGCGCCACCCCTACGCCGGTGACCTGGTCTACACCGCCTTCTCCGGCAGCCACCAGGACGCGATCAAGAAGGGCCTGGAGGCCCTGCAGGCCAGCGCTGACGAGCAGGGCAAGGGCATTCACGAGATTCCGTGGGAGGCGCCCTATCTGCCGATCGATCCGCACGACGTCGGCCGTTCCTATGAGGCCGTGATCCGGGTCAACAGCCAGTCCGGCAAGGGCGGGATGGCCTACCTGATGAAGACCGACCACAAGCTGGACCTGCCGCGTCGTCTGCAGATGGAGTTCAGCCGCGTCGTGCAGCAGCACACCGACACCGAAGGTGGCGAGGTCAACTCCGAGCAGCTGTGGACCATCTTCTCCGGCGAGTACCTGAACTGCACGGAGCCGCTGGAGCTGGGGGAGACCACGACGGCCAGCAAGGCGGGCGTGCACAGCATCACGGCCGCGGTCACCTGGCAGGGCAAGGCGCAGACCATCTCCGGTGAAGGAAATGGCCCGGTGTCCGCCTTCGTCGATGCCCTGGGTCACCTGGGCCTGGAGCTGCGGGTTCTGGACTACACCGAGCACGCCCTCAGCTCGGGTGGCGACTCGAAGGCCGCCGCCTATGTGGAGTGCGAGGTGGGCAGTGATGACGATGCGCACATCGTGTGGGGCGTCGGGATCGATCCCGACATCATGACCGCCTCCCTGCAGGGAGTGGTGAGCGCGGTCAACCGGATGTGACCTGACACTCCCGGCGCGGTCGGTTGGGGCTCTCCCCAAGCCGACCCGCCTGGGGCCGTGGGCAGGTATTCGTACGATCCGACGGCGGCGGACCCCACTGAGCGATATGCTGATTGGCATGGGGCAACTTAAAGAGCTTTATCCGGAGTATAATGGTGGCGGCGATGATTTCATTGATGACTTCTTGGATAATGCGCTGATCGTCCTCGATACCAATATCTTGCTGCAGGTCTATCGTCAGTCTCCTATGGGGCGAGAGCAGCTTCTTGGTGTCCTCAAGAGGTTCGATGATCGTCTGTGGATTCCCGGTCACGTCGCCTATGAATTCTCGAAGAATCGGGCAGTTGTGATCGACTCAAGGAAGAGTCATGGAACCGCAATTCGAGAAATTATTGAGTCGAGTGAACGCTTGCTGCTGAAGGCGCTCTCTGATCACTTTGCTGGTGGGCAGCAGGGGCGGGATGGGATTCCTGACTACGCCTCTGCGGTTAAGGATGCCTTTGATCATCTACGGCCGTTCGTCAAATCGCAGGTCGATAGCATCTCGGTAACGTTGAATTCGGATCCGATCCTGACGGAACTTGATGAGTTGCTGGATGGAAAGGTGGGCGCTGAGGTGAGCTCAGAAGAGCTGGCTGCCCTCCAGGAAAAGTTCTTCATTCGGGCGGCAGAAGAAATTCCACCGGGGTGGAAAGATAAGGACAAGACCGAGAATCCCGCGGGTGATTACATCATCTGGGTACAGATGATGGAGAAGGCGCGAGAATCGCAGCGAGGAATCCTTTACGTCACCCTGGATGTAAAGGATGACCAGTATTTGAAATTGAAGTCGGGGAAGCTCTCGGGTCCGCAGCCAAGCCTTGTGAGGGAGTTTCAGAGGGAGACGGGGCAGCCCTATTGGCAGGTGCGACTTTCTTCGCTGACGCATCACGTTACGCGGCATTTTGAGGTGGACGCCACAGAAATTGATACGGAAGATCCTCTAGCTTCCCAAATTGCTAGCTCTGTGTCGGAGCACGGCTTGGAAGTGGGGGGGGGGGATCGTGTCGAGCTGCAGAACGGTGTCTGGAGAAAAGTCGTCGGTGAGGCAGACGGCCGTGCCGGTGCTGCACCTTGGAGTTTGGAGGCGTATAAGGTACTCCTCGAACGCCTGACGTTGGAGGGCTCGGACGAGCAGCTGGCCGCGATTCGAACGGCGGCAGGCTCCGGGGGCAGGGTCACTCGCGAGCAGGTCTATGAAGTGACGGAAAGAGACGCGACTCGCACGCTGACCCGGTTCACGATGCCTGCGCGACGTGTAGCCAGCGAACTAATTGAAGATGGTTTGTTGGATGCTGCGGCCGAGCCTCCCCTCGTGGCTGTATATGACGGCCCAGGTCCGGCCATCGGATTCGATGTGCCCTCGGAGTTCATCGACTTCGAACTATGAGGCCGCACCTTGGCCCGGCCAGACCGAGGCAGGGCCACTGGTTTCCCTGCCGCTGAGGGCGTCGGCATCGACCACGACATCACCCAGGCCTCGCTGCAGGGCGTCGTGAGCGCCGTCAACCGCATGTGACCTGATGTGCGAACGGCCGCCGTGGGCATCCACGGCGGCCGTTCTTGCTTTTCTGGGGAGGCGTCAGTGGATGGGCGCCTCGCTGGCGCGGGCCTGGCCGTCCACCTCGTTGGGGATCGCTCCACCGAAGCGACGGTCGCGATTGGCGTAGATCTCGACGGCCCGCCACAGGTCCCGACGGTCGAAGTCGGGCCACAGCTGGTCCAGGAAGACCATCTCGGCATAGGCGGACTGCCAGACCAGGAAGTTGGACGTGCGCTGCTCGCCGGAGGAGCGCAGGAACAGGTCGACGTCGGGCACGTCGGGCTCGTCCAGGTACTCGCGGAAGCGCTTCTCGTCGATCTTGGAGGGGTCCAGACGTCCGGCCTGCACATCCAGGGCGATCTGGCGGGTGGCGTCGACGATCTCGGCGCGGCCACCGTAGTTGCAGCAGAACTGCAGCGTGAGGGTCGTGTTGTCCTTGCTCTGTTCCTCGGCGGCCTCCAGCTCGCGCACCACGGAAGGCCACAGACGTCGCCGCCGGCCGGCCCAGCGAACCCGGACACCCAGCGCATCGAAGTCGTCGCGGCGGCGGTGGATGACGTCTCGGTTGAAGCCCATCAGCCAGCGGACCTCGTCGATCGAGCGTCGCCAGTTCTCGGTGCTGAAGGCATAGGCACTGATGTACGGGATGCCCATTTCGATGGCGCCCTCGATCACATCGAAGAGGGAGGCCTCGCCGCGGGCGTGGCCCTCGGTGCGCTTGAGGCCGCGCTCCTTGGCCCAGCGGCCATTGCCGTCCATGACGATGGCGACGTGCTGGGGTATCAGCTCGGCGGGGATCTGCGGCGGGCGTGCGCCGGACGGGTGCGGGTTGGGGCCACGCTTCGCGGGGCGATCTGTCGTCTTTCGTGCCACGCGACGAGCCTAGCCCGTCACCCGCCCGGCCGCTGCCGTGCTGTCAGCAGCAGCGGAGTCAGCGCTGCTCTTCCTCCTCGACGGGCGCCGGCCTGGCCTCCACCACCTCGTCGGTGCCGGGGTCCTCGTCCAGGGAACGCATGATCCGGGTGATCTCGGCGGTGATCTCTGGCCCGGGCACGCCCCAGCCCTCTTCATAGCCGTAGATCTCGGCAAGGGAACGGTGTCCGGTGCTGCCCTCGACGATGTCGACGTCGCGGGGGCCGAGCAGTGCCGGGTGGTCGACACCGGCTGCCTCGGACACCTTCAGGAGGTCACGACGCAGTGTCTGCACGTACCGGGCCAGGCGAACCGACTTGTCCTGCGGATCGAGACCTCGTGCGAGCCACTTGTCCTGTGTGGCGACGCCCGCCGGACACTTGTCGGTGTGACACTTCTGCGCCTGGATGCAGCCGATGGCCAGCATGGCCTCGCGGGCGACGTGCACCATGTCACAGCCCAGCGCGAAGGCGACCAGCGCGTTCTCGGGCAGGCCGAGCTTGCCCGAGCCGATCCACGTGACGCGATCCGTCAGGCCCTTGGCGGCGAAGATCCGGTAGACCTCGGTGAAGCCGACGCGAAAGGGGTAGGCCACCGAGTCGCTGAAGACCAGGGGAGCTGCGCCGGTACCGCCCTCGCCGCCGTCGATGGTGATGAAGTCGACGCCGCGCTGCCCGTCCTGCATCAGCTCGGCAAGCTCCTCCCAGAAACCAAGGTCACCGACGGCTGACTTGATGCCCACGGGGCGTCCGGTGGCTTCCGCGACCTTCTCGACGAAGTCGAGCATCTCGTCGACGGTGGTGAAGGCCGTGTGGCGCGAGGGGCTGATGACGTCCTTGCCCTCCTCGACACCGCGGATCTGGGCGATCTCGGCGGTCACCTTCGCGCCGGGCAGATGGCCGCCGAGGCCGGGCTTGGCGCCCTGGCTGAGCTTGATCTCGATGGCCTTGACCGGGGCGGAGTCCACGACCGCGCACAGCTTGTCGAGGTCGAAGTTGCCCTCGGCATCGCGGCAGCCGAAGTATCCGGTGCCGATCTGCAGCAGCAGGTCACCACCCTGACGGTGGTGCTCGGACAGGCCGCCCTCACCGGTGTTGTGCATGAAGCCGGCGAGCTTGGCGCCCTGGTTGATCGCCTTGATGGCGGGCTGGCTGAGTGAGCCGAAGCTCATCGCCGAGACATTCACCACCGAGTTGGGGCGGAAGGCGTGGCGACGGCCGCGGGGGCCGCCCATCACCTTCGCGACGGGCAGCGGGCTGGTCGGGTCGGCGTGCAGGGAGGCCGACGGCGTCACCTGGCTGAAGGTGCGGTGCCGCACGATCGGGTAGGTGCTGTTCTCGACGTCATTGTCGGTGCCGAAGCCGAAGTAGTTGTTCTCGCCCTTCGCGGAGCTGTAGACCCAGCGGCGCTGGTCACGGCTGAAGGGGCGCTCCTCGTCATTGCTGGTGACGATGTACTGGCGAAGCTCCGGCCCGATCGCCTCCAGGGCATAACGGGCGCGGGCGACGACGGGGAAGTTGTGCCTCAGGGCGTGCTTGGTCTGCAGGAGGTCCTGGGCGGCGAGTCCGGCGGTGGCGGCGGCCGCCAGCGCGGCGGAGGTCTTCTTGGCGTCCATGGCCCCAAGCCTTTCTGGTGCATCGGGGACACGTCCATGCTGTTCGCGGTGGGCGTGGTGGGTGGTTCAGGCGCGCAGGATCGAGGTCATCTTCTTGCCGCGGGCCACCTCGTCGACGAGCTTGTCCATCCAGCGGATCTGCTGCATCAGCGGGTCCTCGATGTCCTCGACGCGCACGCCACAGATCAGGCCGGTGATCTTGTCGGTGTTGGGATTCATGGCCGGGGCCTGGGTGAAGAACTCGTCCAGGCTGCGACGGTCCTCGACGGCTTCCTGCACCCCGGCCCGGTCGTAGCCGGTGAGCCACTCGATGACGGTGTGCAGCTCCTCGACGGTGTGGCCCTTGCGCTCCACCTTGGCCACATAGTGCGGCCAGATCTCGGCGAAGGGCATGTCGTAAATCTTGTGTCGTGCCATGGGGGCTCCTTGTGGTCGAGCTGTCAGCGGTGCAGGCGCCGGTCGCGCTCCTCGAAGGCGTCACGCACGCCGTGACGCACGCCGAAGCGGATCACGACATAGGCGAGCAAGGGCACGACCACCCATCTGGCGATTGCGAGCACGGCTATCAGGCCGCTTTCGAAGAATCCGAGTCCCATGCCGACATTCCAGCAGGGCAAGGCATTTCGCGCCAGCCTTAGACTGGGGCCCATGCCCACCTATCGAGACGAGGCCGTCGTCCTGCGCACCCACAAGCTGGGCGAGGCCGACCGGATCGTCACGATGCTCACCCGTGAGAACGGCAAGCTGCGGGCGGTCGCCAGGGGGGTGCGACGTACCAGCTCGAAGTTCGGTGGACGGCTGGAACCCTTCAACCACGTGGACCTGCAGCTGGCCCAAGGCCGCGCGCTCGACGTCGTCACCCAGGCCGAGACGATCAACGCCTACGGTGAGCCGCTGCTGGGCGACTACGACGCCTTCTGCGTCGGGCAGGTGATGCTCGAGACGGCCGACCGGCTGGTGGCCGAGGAGCGCGAGCCGGCCCTGCAGCAGTACCGGCTGCTGGTGGGGGCCCTGCGGGTTCTCGGCCAGGGCACCACCGACGGCCCCCGCCCACCGACGATGGTGCTCGACTCCTACTTGTTGCGCGCCCTGGCCATCGCCGGCTACGCGCCGGCACTGGAGGACTGCGCACGCTGCGGCACCGAGGGCCCGCACGACTTCTTCAACCCCTCCGCCGGCGGCATGGTCTGCGTCGACTGTCGCCCTCCGGGCTCGGCACGGCCACGCCCGGGCACCATCGGCTACCTGCAGAGCCTGCTCACGGGCAACTGGGTGGCCACCCGCGACCTGCCAGTGGCCAACCAGCGCGAGGCTACGGGCCTGGTGCAGGCCTTCGTGCAGTGGCATCTGGAGCGCGGTCTGCGCTCCATGCACTACGTCGGCGGCTGAGCGTCTCCAGTCGCCTCAGCAGTTGGAGCAGAGACCGAAGAGCTCGATGTCGTGGCCTGCATCACGGAAGCCGTGCTCGGCGGCCACCTCGTCGGCCCACTTCTCGACGGCCTTGGCGCTGATCTCCACCGTCCTGCCGCAGCTGCGGCAGACCAGGTGGTGATGGTGGCCGTCGTCGGAGCACTGGCGATAGACCATCTCGCCGTCGTCGGTGCGGATTCCGTCCACCTCGCCAGCCTCCGCCATGGCCTGGAGCGTCCGGTAGACCGTGGCGAGGCCGACGGAGTCACCGGCGCTGCGCAGCAACTCGTGGAGCTGCTGGGCGCTGCGGAAGCCGTCCACCTCTGAGAGCAGCGCGCGGATCGCCAGTCGTTGGCGCGTGACACGCTGCGGTGTGCGGACGCGAGCAGTGCCGGTGCCGTGGGCCGAGTGGTCAGTGTTCGTCAAAGTGGTCTCCGTGCGGTGCGTGCCGGTGGCCGTCGTGCAGGTAGTCGACGTGGTCACCATGCTGGATGGCGATGTGGTCCGACGAGTGCGTGTGTGGCGGCTCGTCGCACACGACGTGGTCGTCGTCGAAGTGCTCGTCGTGCACCGAGACGGCATGGTGCCGGTGCAGCAGCGAGGTCAGTGGCCACGTCACCAGGAAGACCACGATGGCGCAGACGACGATGGTCGCACCCGAGGCCGTGTCCCAGTAGTAGGACCCTACCGTCCCGCCGAAGGCGACGAGCGCCCCGATCGCCATGGCGCCGAACAGGCTGTTGCGGAAGCTGACGAACAGGTTCTGGGCGGTGGCCACCGGGATGACCATCATGGCGCTCACCAGGAGCAGTCCCACGGTGCGCATGCTCATCGTCACGGTGATGGCGGCCAGGACCACCACCAGCAGGTTCAGCCACCGCACCCGCAGGCCCAGCACCTGCGCGAAGTCCTCGTCGGCACACACGGCGAAGAGCCGGGGATACAGGCCGACGCACAGGACGAGCACCACGGCGGCCAGGATGGCGACGACCACGACGTCCAGGTCGCTGATGGAGGTCAGCGATCCGAACAGGAACTGGGACAGGGCCCCGGCACCTTGCCCGCCGAGGCCGGCCATCATCACGCCGGAGGCCAGCCCACCGTAGAAGAGGACGGCCAGCCCCACGTCGCCGGTGGCTCGCCCCTGCTGGCGCAGCAGCTCCACGGCGACGGCCCCGGCAACGCAGACCAGGATCGCGAGTGGCAGGGGAGCGGTGCCGGTCAGGAAACTGAGGCCCACGCCGGCCACCGCCACGTGCCCGAGGCCATCGCCCAACAGGCTCAGGCGCCGCTGGACGATGTAGGTGCCGATGGCTGGCGACATCAGCCCGGACAGGAAGGCGGCGAGGACAGCCCGCTGCATGAAGGCTGCGGAGAAGATCTCGATCACCGGCTGGTCCTCGTCCTTCGTGGGGTGGGGTCGGGCAGTCTCATCGGATGGTGCGGCTCCTCGTCGGGCAGGTGGTGCAGCCCGGTGCCGGGCAGCAGGGGACCGTCGTGGATCACGAGGCCGTCGCGCAGGACGATCGAGCGGTCGATCAGGTCGGCCAGCGGACCCAGGTCATGCAGCACCACGAGAATGCCCAGACCCTCGGCCTCCAGACCGTGCAGAACTCGGGACAGGCCGCGCTGGGAGGTGGTGTCCAGCCCCGTCAGGGGTTCGTCGAGCACCAGCAGGTCGGGGCTGGTGCACAGGGCCCGGGCGATCAGGGCACGTTGCTGCTGCCCGCCGGACATGCGCAGGAAGGGCATGTCCTTGCGATCGCTGAGCCGTACGCGTTCCAGGGCGTCCTCGATGGCCTGCTTGTCCTTGCGGCGCTCCGGGATGAAGGGCGGCCGGTGCCCGAGCCGACCAGTGGCAACCACCTCGCGCACCGTCGCATTGGCCAGCTGCAGGCTGCCACGCTGGGGGACGTAACCCACCCGGTGCCAGTCATGGAAGGAGCGCAGCGGCGTCCCGAACAGTTCGCGCCCGCCGCGGGTGACGGGGTTGAGTCCGAGCAGGGCGCGTACCAGCGTGGTCTTGCCCGATCCATTGCCGCCGAGCAGTGCGACGGTCTCACCGGGCATGACTCGGGCGCTGACCCCGTTGAGGATCAGGTGGCCCTGCAGGTTCACGACCAGGTCACGCCCCTCCAGCAGGGGCGTGACCTCATCGTGTGGCTGGTGGGAGTGTGGGGCAGACGTCACTTGCATCCGTTCGCTGTCTTGAGGGCAGCCAGATTGGACTGCATGACCTCAAGATAGTCCTTGCCGCGCGAGGCGTCGGAGATCGTCGCGGTCGGGTCGAGCACGTCGGTCTTGAGCTTCAGGTCACGCGCAATGGCCTTCGAATGGGCTGGGGATGCCTGGTGCTCGTAGAAGATCGTGGTGATGCCGTGTTCCTTGGCCGCCTTCTGGATCTCGGCGATGCGGGCGGGCGACGGCTCGTCCTCGGTGGAGATGCCGGCGATGCCGATCTGCTCCAGTCCGTAGGCATGGGTCAGGTAGCCGAAGGCCACGTGGGAGACGACGATCTCCTTGCGCTGGCAGTTCTCGAGACCGGTGGAGAAGTCCTGGTCCAGGGCGGTGAGCTCCTTGGTGAGGGACTCTGCATTCGTCCTGAAGGCCTCGGCGTGGTCAGCGCTGCCTTCAGCAAGCTTCTTCTCGACGGCCTGGGTGATCTTGACCATGTTCTCGGGGTCCAGCCAGATGTGGGGGTCATAGGCGCCGTGCTCGTGCTCGGCGTGTTGCTCGGCGGTCTCGCCTTCGTGGCCCGCCTCGTCCTCGTGGGCATGCTCCTCGGCTTCCAGGGGCTCGACGAGGGTCATTGCGTCGATGACATTGGCCGGCTTTGACTGCTCCACGGCCTTGTCAATGGAGCTGGAGAAGCCCTTGATGTAGAGCACCAGATCGGCGTCGGAGAGCGAGGCGACCTGCTTGGGAGTCAGTTCGACGCTGTGGGCGTCGGCTCCCGGGTTGGTCAGGCTGACGACCTCGGCCGTGTCGCCGGCGACTCGCTCCGCGGCGAACTGCAGGGGGTAGAAGGCGGTGACCACCTTCAGCTCCTTGTCGTCCTTGCCGGAACCCCCGGAGGAGTCCTGGCCACAGGCAGACATGGCGAGCAGCGCCGTGCAGGCGGTGGCGGTGAGAAGTCGACGGGTCATGGTGCTCATGAGACTGATTATCAACTCTGATGAGAATGATTCCAAATTGGGTCGCGCTGGGTATCCTCGGCACCGTGATCGTGATCAATCGCTTCCGGGTGCCGCGCGCAGCCCGGGCAGGTTTCGAGGCCCAGGCCGCCGCCGCCGTGGAACTCTTCCAGACCAAGGAAGGGCTGATCGGCCTGGACCTGGTGCAGAACCTCGACGACGAGGAGCTGTGGAGCCTGGTGACCCGCTGGGAGAATGTGGGCAGCTACCGTCGGGCACTGGGCGGCTACGAGTCCAAGGTGACCATCGTGCCGCTGCTCAGTCTTTCCATCGACGAGCCCAGTGCCTACGACCAACCCGACGAGGTGGGTTCCAACCTGCCGCGTCTGGCCAACTGACCTGTCTGCACCGGATAGGGTTGCCGCAGCGTTTCCAGCCCGCCCCTGCGGTGCTGCGCGAACCCGACGTCATCCAGGCGTCGGGCCCATTGAGGACATGGAGTAGAAGTGGCACCGAGCACACTCGACAACGTCATCAGCCTGTGCAAGCGACGGGGATTCGTCTTCCCGTGTGGCGAGATCTACGGCGGCACCCGCGCGGCCTGGGACTACGGCCCTCTGGGCGTGGAGCTCAAGGAGAACATCAAGAAGCAGTGGTGGCGCTACATGGTCACGGGTCGTGACGACGTCGCCGGCCTGGACAGCTCGATCATCCTGCCCAAGCAGGTCTGGGTGGCCTCGGGTCACGTGGGCGTGTTCACCGACCCGCTGACCGAGTGCCTCAGCTGTCACAAGCGTTTCCGCGCCGACCACCTCGAGGAGGACTTCGAGGCCAAGCACGGCCGCCTGCCGGAGAACCAGACCGAGATCAACTGCCCCAACTGTGGCAACAAGGGCCAGTGGACCGAGCCCCGCGACTTCAACATGATGCTCAAGACCTATCTGGGCGTCCTGGAGGACGAGTCCGGCCTGCACTACCTGCGCCCCGAGACCGCGCAGGGCATCTTCGTGAACTTCAAGAACGTGGTCCAGACCAGCCGTCGCAAGCCTCCGTTCGGCATCGCCCAGGTGGGCAAGAGCTTCCGCAACGAGATCACGCCCGGCAACTTCATCTTCCGCACTCGCGAGTTCGAGCAGATGGAGCTGGAGTTCTTCGTGAAGCCCGGCGAGGACGAGGACTGGCACCAGTACTGGATCGACGCGCGCACCGCGTGGTACACCGATCTGGGTATCAACCCCGAGAACCTGCGCCACTACGAGCACCCGCAGGAGAAGCTCTCGCACTACTCCAAGCGCACTGTCGACATCGAGTACAAGTTCGGCTTCGCCGGCAGCGACTGGGGCGAGTTGGAGGGCATTGCCAACCGCACCGACTTCGACCTGAAGACCCACTCGGAGCACTCTGGCGTTGACCTGAGCTACTTCGACCAGGCCGCGGGCGAGAAGTACATCCCGTACGTGATCGAGCCCTCGGCCGGTCTGACCCGTTCGCTGATGGCCTTCATGGTGGAGGCCTACACCGAGGACGAGGCTCCCAACACCAAGGGCGGCGTCGACAAGCGCACGGTGCTGAAGCTCGACCACCGTCTGGCGCCGGTCAAGGCCGCCGTGCTGCCGCTGAGCCGCAATGAGGACCTCTCGCCCAAGGCACGCGATCTCGCGGCCCAGCTGCGTCGCAACTGGAATGTGGACTTCGACGACGCACAGGCCATTGGCAAGCGCTACCGCCGTCAGGACGAGATCGGCACCCCGTACTGCATCACCGTCGACTTCGACACCCTCGAGGACAATGCGGTGACGATCCGCGAGCGCGACACCATGACCCAGGAACGCGTGGCGCTCGATCAGGTGGAGGGCTACCTCGCCCAGCGCCTGATCGGCTGCTGACCTGCAGGCCCGGAAGCGGCGCCGTCCCCACTGGGGGGCGGCGCCGTTTGCATCCCCGAGCCCGTCGAGGGTGTCTCAGGAACTGCTGCTGGCGGCTGCGCGCTCCTTCTCGCGAATGAGATCGAGGGCGATCACTGCCCCCAGCGTTCCGGCACGGAGCGCGACGGGCAGGTCGGGCGAGAAGGAGAGCACATAGCGTTCCTTGCCCAGGAAGGCCGCACCGATGCCGGGATAGCTACGTGAGACCTGGGCAGCGACGCCTCCGTCGCCAGTCACCTCGAACTCGCGTTCCCAGAAGCTGCCCTGCAGGCTCAGGTCTCCGAGACTTGTGTGGACCACCAGGTGCTTGGTGAACAGGGTGAACTGCTTGACCACCTCCGCGAAACGCTGGCCCTGTGCGTCGAGCAGGTCGAAGGTGTCGCGCCCGAAGTTGGGCACGTCGTCCACCACCATCACCACCTCGCCGCTCGGTTCGGCAATGCTGAGTTTGCGTGACCCGAGGAAGGCGCGGGCCAGACCGGCATGTTCGGTGAGGATCTGTCCCACCTGTGTGCCGTGGGGGTCCATCAACTGGAAATCATTGCGCAGCCAGCTGGTCACCTGGTCAATCACCAGTACGTCATTGTCGAGGATCGCCATGCCCCATGGTTCCACGCACCAAGCTCACCGGTGGTGGTCACTGAAGGCGATGAATTCTTTGAATCGCTGTACAGCAAGGAAAGTGCAACCAAATACAGGTCTGGGCCGTATTGAGGTCAAGAGGGCAGCAGCCGCGGCCCGACGCCGAAGGAGATCGCCATGACCAGCATCCGCAACCAGCGCAGCACCGTCCTTGCCGCACTTGCCATCATCGCCACGACTGGTCTGGTGGGATGTGGGAGCTCGGCTGCCTCTCCCACACCCAGCGAGACGGAGGCGAGCGTCAGTCAAGCCCGTGAGACCCAGGCGCCCGTGACCCAGGCCCCCGAAACCGAGGCCCCCGAAACCCAGGCCCCTGTGACCCAGGCTCCAGTGTCTTCCGCTCCTGCAGCGAGCAGCGCCGCTCCCGTGACACTCGACGCGACGATCGGCAAGCCGTCGGACGCAGCGACCCAACTGGCGGACACCACGGCTGAGTTCCAGGAGTACATGTCGAAGCGCGTGCAGGAGCTTGGCGCTGACTGCACGCAGCAGGTGAGCGTCACGGTGGACCGCTTCTGGCAAACCGGTCTGGCCACCGGCTCCGTGGGTGGCTGCGACAACGCCCAGGCGCTGTGGTTCCAGGACGAGGCCAGCGGTCAGTGGAAGGAGTACGGATACCAGTCCGTGGACCCGTGCTCCGAGATCGAGGCCAAGGGCGTGCCCGCCAGCGCGTCGGTGACCGGACTGGTGTGCACCGACGAGGGAAGCACTACGCCCGTGCCGTACCCGGGCACCGCGGCCTGAGCGGACCGCACAGCCGCAGTCGCGACCCGACTGGGGGCGGGTCGCGACTGCGGCGCTCGGTCAGTCCCCGGCGGGGGACTGGGCCCTGGGGAACTGGGCCGTGGAGGACTGGGCCTGTCTGAGGATCTGGATGATGCGGGGCCGCAAGGTCTCGACGCTCACCACCTCGTCGATGGAGCCGACCTCGACGGCGCGGTGCACATTGTGCACGCCGTCGAACTCGGCGGCGACGGTGGAGATCATCTCGGCACGCACGGTTTCGCGCAGCTCCGCGAGCTCCGCCTGCAGCGGCACCCGAGCTGCCTCGTCGGCCTGCTCGATGCGCGCCTTCACCTCCACCAGACGTGGGTCGGCCTCGACTCGCTTGGTGACCTCACGGTTGAAGACGACGGCGGCCGCCGGGGCCCCACCGATCACCGAGGCGTAGGAGCCCTCCAGCGCCAGCACGGTCATCTTGTCGTTCAGCGCCTTCGAGAAGACGACGAAGGCGCCGCCGTGATAGCGGCTGATCACTGTGAAGACGATGGGACCGTCGAAGTTCACCATGGCCCGGCCGATCTCGGCGCCATATTCCAACTGGAGGTTGCGCATGCTCTCGGGGGACCCGTCGAAGCCGGACAGGTTGGCCAGCACCACCAGCGGGCGATTGCCGGAGGCGGCATTGATGGCCCGTGCTGTCTTCTTGGAGGACCGGGGGAAGAGGGTTCCGGCGGTGAAGGAGTCCGGCCCGTCGGCGGGAAGCAGGCCCGCACGGGGCGTCGGCTTCGACTCGATGCCCACCAGGCAGATCGGCATGCCACCGATGGTGGTGTCGAAGACCACCGAGGTGTCGGCATCGGCCATGCCCGCCCAACGCTCGAGCGGCTCGTGGTCGAGGTCGGCCACCGCGCGCATCACGGTACGAATGTCGAAGGGCTTCTTGCGGTCGGGATTCCGGTCGGCGCTGAAGATCTCCGCGACGGTGGAGAAGTCGCTGCCCTCGCAGGAATGCGGGGCGAGGCCCATGTTGCGAGAGTCTTCGTCGGTGGTGGGGATCTCCCGCGGACGGCTCTCGCCGGGCGCCACATAGGTGTGTTCGTAGTGACGCATCAGGATCTGCTGGGCCCCGGCAAGGTCGTCGGCCCAGTACTGTGCCTGGCCGTTCGGGCCCATGATGCGGTCGTAGCCACCGATGCCATAGTTGTCCTCGGCCGAGACGCCTCCGGAGAAGTCCAGCGACTGCTTGCCGGTGAGCACCATGGCGCTGTCGGGCGTCATCACCAAGATGCCCTTGGTGTGCATCAGCATGGTGGCCTCGGCATTCCAATAGGGCTGGGCCCCCACATTGATGCCGGCGACGATGACATTGATCTCGCCACCGTCCTGGGTGAAGTTCACGATGCGGCGCAGTGCGTGGGCGACGGCGTCCATGTTCTCGGTGCCGGACTCCATGGAGATGCGCGCGCCGGAGCTGAGGGTGAACCAGTCGACGGGGAGCTGCTCCCGCTCGGCCAGGTCGATGGCGGCCACGATCCGCTCGGCCTCCGCGCCGCCGATGGAGCCCAGCGACTTCAGTGGGTCGCCGAACAGGACGATGCGGCGCACACCCTGCGGGTGGATCGGCGTGGGCGTGGAGACGTCCGCGACGATGATGCCGGCGGTGTTGAGGCCGGGCTCTCGATCGGCCGGCACCAGCGCTCCCGACTCGTCCAGGTCGAGCTCGACGGCGCTTCCCCGTGAACTGGCCACCAGTCCGAACAGCTCGTAGGGGTAGACCAGGCCGCGACGGCGGGCGCGCAAGACCTTCTCGTCATAGGCATTGATCGGTGCGAGCGGCTCGGTGGTGGGGTCCTGGATCTGGAAGCGGACCCCAAAACCTGGCTGCAGGCTGAATCGAACCACGGTGGGAACCGGTTCGCCTCCGGGCGTGCGTGTCACGCGACCCTGGACGCACACCTCGGTGATGCCCGCATCGGCGGTGATCGGTGCCAGGGTCCGTTCCAGCTGGCCGAGATTGCGCAGGTCCAGGTCATGGTCACCCCAGACATGGATCCACACGTGATTGTTGTCCAGCTGCCCCTTGCTCGCGCCGGTGCGGGCACGCCGGATGGCTTCGGTTGCCTGCACCAGGGCACGTTCCAGATGGGGCATGGCGGTGACCTGTCCGGCGTCATCACGCAGCACGCTCAGACGCCGTACCTGGGACAGCGCGACCAGACGCGTGTCATCCGGATTGCTGTGCGCGGTGGCTCGCAGCAGCACGGTGCTGCCGGGTGCCTCCAGCCGTTGCAGATCGAAGTTCGTCAGGCGCTTGAGGTTGAGTTGGCGGCCGACCATGGGGTGCTGGCCGCGCTGCACGCGTTCCTCGGTGAGGTCATCGTCCGTCGGACGCAGGGTGAAGTAGGACACCTCGCCGTCAGTAGGCAGGACGCAGACCACGAGGCGGCGTAGCTCCGTGATGAGTCCGGTGGCCCGGGCCCGGGCCATGATGTCGCTGGCCAGCTCCTCGGTGGGTAGGTCCGTCTCGGTCTGCAGGTACAGGTCAACCACCGCGTCATGGGCCGCAGGCCGTTCGGCGACGAGGTGCTGGAGCAGTGCCGTCAGCGCGGAACCGGAGGTGAACTCGTCGAGGCTTGCGACGGTGGACACCAGCCACGTGGGTTGGTCGTCGATCGTGTACGCGGCGGTGACCAGCGGGCGGCCGTCCCGGGCCGTCTCGGTCACGTCATGAAGCCCGTGCCCGCGGTAGTGCCGCTGCGCCAGGATGCCGAGCAGCGGTTCCTCCCCGGTTTCGGCGATCAGGGCCATCGGCGACATGAATCCAACGAGACGGTCAGGGGCCTGGACGAGCTCCTCGACGACGGCCTGACGGGTGTCGCCGTCGGGAAGCGACCTGAGGTGGCCGAGCAGCTCAGGAACCTGGGACAGTGCGGTGCTGCGCTGCGCCTCCAGAGCGGGCCGGTCGAACCAGGCGAACCGGATGTTGCGCGCCAGGTCGCCGATGCGCGGGAAGCGGCGCTGGGTGGCCACCACCAGGCGATCGAGGACCGTCCTGGTCTGGGTGCCGGCCTCGCGGGGACGCTCGTCGGTGGCCCACTGTTGCAGCAGCCCGGTGACCACCTGCAGCGCGGGCGTCCAGCGCTGTTGCAGCAGGAAGAGGCGGAAGACGGCCTCCTCGAGCTCGGGTGTGGGTTCCAGACTCGTGACGCCATAGTGGGCCAGCACCGTGGTGAGCCGGTCGGCGAAGTCCTGGGGCAGGTGTTCACGCTCCACGTCCAGGCTGTGCAGATAGCGCTGGAAGAACTCGCGAGTGGTGTGCACCCGGTCGGCGGGACGGCCAGGCGCATCGTCGGTGTGTGTTCGGTCGGGTTGGTTGCGGTGCAGTTCCACGACGTCGGAGAAGACCTGCAGCAACTCCGCTTCGGCTGTCACCGCACCGGAACTGTCGGGGCGCTGGGCCAGGTAGCGCTGCAGGGGCAGCGCCGGGTCCTCGACGTCGAAACCCAGCAGGACCTGACGAAGGCTGACGAGGGCTCGGGACGGGGTGTCGGGCTGCTCCTCTGCCGCGGGCAGGTCGAGCGTCACCTCTGGAGTGCCTGGCTCGGCAAGGGGGTCGTCATCCAACGGCTCCAGCCGGACCAGGGGGGCGCCGGTCTCCACCTGACTTCCGGCCCGGACGGCGACCTCCTTGACGCGCGCGGCGAACGGAGCGGCGATGATGGTCTCCATCTTCATGGACTCGAGCACCAGCACGCGATCGCCAGCCGCGACGACATCGCCCTCAGCCACCGGTGTGGCCACCACCAGGGCGGGCGCCTGCGAACGCAGCACACCGCCCTCGTCGCGGCTCACACGGTGCACCTGGCCATCGACCTCGATGGTCTGGACCGGGCCGGGATGGCCGAGCAGCACCCGATGCGTGCGGTCGGCAATCGACAACCGGGCGGTGAACTCGTCCAGACGCACGAAGCCTGTCAGAACGGTGCTGTACTCGTCCGCTGCGCCGAGCCGGACCTCGAAGTCATGCGGGCCCACCCGCAGGACGCGCACCTGATGGGTGGTTCCGCGGAGCTTGAGGTCGATGGGGCGGCCCAGTTCGTGGTTCGCCAGCGGCCGTCCACGGCGTGCGGTGTCCAGGAAGCGTGCGCGTTCCACATCCTCCGCAGCCAGATAGGCCTCGATGCCCGCAATGACGAGCGCCGCGCCGGAATGGGTGGAGCGCTGCAGGCCACCGGCGGCGCGAGTGCGGTCGATCCAGCCGGTGTCGGCCCAGCCGTCGGGTCCGGATCCGTCGACCACGGCGGGCTGGTCGAGCAGGTCGAGCACGAAGGACTTGTTGGTGGTGCCGCCGTCGATCACCACGTGGGTGTCGGCCATGGCACGGCGGAGCCTGGCCAGCGCCTCGTCCCGCGTCGCCCCGTGCGCGATGACCTTGGCGATCATCGAGTCGAAGTCGGCCGGGATCGTGTCGCCTGCCTCGACGCCCGTGTCCACGCGGATCCCCGGGCCCTGGGGGAGCACGAGGTGCTGGATGTGCCCCGGGGCTGGTGCAAAGTCGCGGTCCGGGTCCTCGGCATTGAGGCGGGCCTCGATGGCATGGCCGATCTCGACAGGCTTCTCGCCGTCGAGGGTGCCTCCGCTGGCGACGTGGAGCTGCAGCTTCACCAGGTCGGTGCGGGTGGTCAGCTCGGTGATCGGGTGCTCCACTTGGAGACGGGTGTTCACCTCGAGGAAGGCGAAGAGCTCTTCCTCGGGTTGGTAGAGGAATTCCACGGTGCACGCGCCCCGGTAGCCGACCCGGACGGCAAGGCGTTCGGCGCTGGCCTTCACCTCGGCAACCTTGTCGGCGCTGAGCAGGGGAGAGGTGGACTCCTCGATGACCTTCTGGTTGCGGCGCTGCACGGTGCAGTCGCGCACGCCCAGGGCCCAGGCTGTCCGGCCGTCACTGATCACCTGCACCTCGACGTGTCGGGCACCGGTGACCAAGCTCTCGAGGAAGACAACGCCGGAGCCGAAGGCTCGTTCGGCCTCGCCCCGGGTGCGCTCGAAGACGTCGCGCAGGTCGGCATCGCAGGTGACCTTCTGGATTCCGCGGCCGCCACCGCCCGCCGTGGCCTTCAGCATCAGCGGGTAGCCGATGCGGTTGGCCATCGCGAGGGCCTCGTCGAGGCTGTCGACGGCACCATCGCTCCACGGGGCGACGGGCACGCCCACCTCCTGGGCGATGAGCTTGGAGCCGATCTTGTCGCCCAACTGGCGCATCGCGTCCGCACTCGGACCCACGAAGGTGATGCCGAGCCGGTCGCACAGGTCGGCGAAGGCGGGGTCCTCGGCGACGAAGCCCCAACCAACCCAAGCGGCGTCCGCGTGGGTCTCCCGAAGAGCACTTTCGAGGAGCTGGAGGTTGAGGTACGGGCGCGTGCTCGCAGGGCCCAGGTCATGGGCGATGTCTGCCTCGCGCACGAACATGGCATCGGACTCGGCCGTGGTGTGCAGCGCGATCACCGTGATCTGGTGCTGCCCCGGGTGCTCCGCGTTGAGCTCGCGTACCGCGTGGATCAGCCGCATGGCGGCCTCACCCCGGTTGACGATGGCAAGGCGGCTGATCGTGCGAGTGGGGGTGGGCATGCGTCCTCCGGGCTCAGAAAGTGCGAACACCGCGACGCTAGTCCTGTGGGAGCCTCCAACCACGAATGGAAATCCGCAGAGTCGCAGGGTCATTCTTGGTGGGATCCCTACAAAGACGGGTCGGCGCGGTTCGGTTCGCCCTGCTCCCAGTCAGATTGCCGACTCATGCAGCTTCGGTCCAGACGGATGTCGGTCCGAACACTGGGTCAGCGCACTGCGGCGCGTCGGGGCGGCCCAGCTCCAGCGTGCGGCTGGGCGTGACGAGATACCGGAAACCGAGTGGTGACTGCCACAGGAGGACGCCGGGTAGGGGTTGCTGAACCCGCCATCCGGAATGTGTCTTGGCGCGGTGCGTCGAACGGCTCAGGGGTGCGAGGTTGTCCGGATGCGTTGGGCCCCCGATTCGCCGCCATCGTTCGGGCGGGGACTCGTCGGCATCCCCGGATGGGCCAAGCCAAGGGACCGTGTGATCCAGATCAAGACCGCCCGAGGTTCGGTGGGACCAGGGGAAGGCCTCGAACTCGTTGCGGAGCTCCACTGCCTCACGCATGGTCGGCGGGCACTCGTAGGCATCGCTGGCCACCTGGTGGTTCTGGTCGATGACGGGTCTGATCGTTACCCGGTGGTGCCCGAACAGGTCGTGCGCCCACTCGGCCAGCGTGGCTCCAAGATCGCGGGAGCGCATCAGCCCTTCGCCGTTGGCCAGGGTGAGGTCCGTGAGATGCACCGCAACGTGAGCCCGGGGGAGAAGAGCATCGGGGTCCACGGTGACGGTTCCACAGGCGTGGCCAGCCTGTCCCCGACGATCACAGATCTGCTCGAAGTCCTCGGTCGGTGGCAACTGGTCCAGCAAGGAAGCCTGGATCAGTTGCAGCGCCTGGGCCGGACGGCCGAGGATGCCCAAGGCCCGTGCCCTTCGGGCAGCCTCGGGTTCCTGGCTACCGCCGTCGGCAAGGATGCGCGCCAAACGGTCCACCTGGGCGTCGAGGACGATCGCGTCGGGTGCGTCAAGCACGGCAGTGAGGGCGGTAGTGCCTTCGCCGGCAGCATCAACCCACACACCTCGGGCGTCACGGGCGGCTGCTCGCCGCCGATCGCTCAGTTCGGGATCAAGGCGGTCCAGGACCAGTCCTTCCACCAACCTGCGGATACGGGAAAAGCCCATGCCATCGATCTGTGCGTGCAGCTCACGATCGACCAGGCCCGCCTGCTGCTGATCGAGCTCTTGGGTCCAGGTGGCGATCCGCCGTGCCTGCCAGACGGGCAGTCCACCCGACATCACGCGCGACCACAGACAGGGCATTCGGTGCCGCAGGTCCAAGGCGTTCGAGATCAGACATTGCCCCTCAGACGGGGGCATGTGCAGTGCAGCAGCCAACTCCAGTACGCAGTGTTCGGCAACCTCGGGCGTTCCGTCGGAACCCAGGCGAACAGGACGTTCCCGTCCCGGCAGGCTGGGCGTGCTGTCGTCGGTCCACGAGTACAGATCGGCGAAGTGCGCGGCCAGTGCCAGCTCCCTGGCCTCGGAGGCCAGGCGCGCGGCCCGCTCCTGTCGCATGGCCTCGAGGCAGGACAGGGCATCAACCGGCGTGTCCTCTGCGGTGGTTGGCGTCGTGCCCCACTGTGCCGTCATGTCCACCCCCTGTTCAATTGCGATCTGCTCGATTGCGAGGTCTCACCCCGCTGGCCGTTGTTGGCCAGGGTGCTGACCCCAGAATCGACTCGATCACCTGTTCTAATAATAGTGTCTGTGGGTGACTTGGACAAGTGCCCGCTGAGGTGGGAAATCGCCTGCATCGCACGGTCGCGGCGGGGAGCGGCATTGGTGGGAAAGGCATTGGCTGGTGAATGCGGAGGAGACCGATGAGCTTGGCGGTGCGGTTGGCAGTGCAGCCTGTGGGCGCGCTCGTGGTGAAGTCTCCCGATGTAGCGCGCCATTTTCGATCAGGGTTTTGTCCCAGGCCGCAACTACAGTTGGTCCGGCCGGTGGCGCCCCACCGGTGAGCGAGATCCTGGAAGTGAAATCTGTGAGCGTCTATCCGCCCCTTCGCCTGTCGGCACCCAGCAAGACCGATGCCGTCGTCGTCGAGACTCCCGTGGTGCTGGCCCCGATGGCCGGCATCACCAACCGCGCCTTCCGTCAGCTGTGCGCCGAACAGGGCGCGGGGCTCTACGTGTGCGAGATGCTCACCAGTCGCGGCATCGTCATCCAGGACCGCAAGACCAAGAAGATGCTCGGCTTCGCGCCCAACGAGAAGGTCCGCAGCGTCCAGACCTACGGCGTCGACCCGGAGATGGTGGCCCGCGCCACCCACGTCCTGTGTGACCAGTACGGGGTCGACCACGTCGACCTGAACTTCGGCTGCCCTGTGCCGAAGGTGACCCGCAAGGGTGGCGGAGGCGCCCTGCCGTGGAAGCAGGACCGTTTCCGCGCCATCCTGCGCGCCGTGGTCAAGGCCGCCGACAGCTATGGCGTCCCGGTGACCATGAAGACCCGCAAGGGCATCGACGACGACCACCTGTACTACCTGGATGCGGGGCGGATCGCGCAGGAGGAGGGGGCTGCCGCCATCTGTCTGCATGCCCGCACCGTGGGCGAGGCCTATTCCGGGGAGGCCGACTGGGATGCCATCGCACGCCTGGTGGAACACGTCGACATCCCGGTGCTGGGCAATGGCGACATCTGGGAGGCCAGCGACGCCATGCGCATGATGGAGCAGACCGGCGCTGCGGGTGTCGAGGTCGGACGGGGCTGCCTCGGCCGCCCCTGGCTCTTCCGCGACCTGGCCGATGCCTTCGCCGGGCGCCAGACGCAGACCAGGCCGACGCTGGGTGAGGTCGCGGCGATGGTGCGTCGTCACGGCGAACTGCTCGCGGAGATCATGGGGGAGAAGTACGGTCTCACCGATCTGCGCAAGCACATGGCCTGGTACTTCAAGGGCTTCCCGGTGGGTGGTGAGCTCCGCCACCAGCTGGCGATGATCAGCGACTTCGAGACCTTCGACGGGCTGCTGGCGCAGCTCGACCACGACGCCCCCTTCCCCGAGATGGAGCTGGGCAAGCCCCGTGGCCGCCAGGGGACCCCGCGCGCGAAGGTGATCCTTCCCTACGGCTGGTACGACGACACGAGCGGACTGGACCTCGAACTCGACGAGGATGACGCCGCAGGTTCTGGAGGCTGAGATGTGCAACCAGTGTGACGACCCGAACAGCACGACGCCGCACGCGTCGGACGCGCCCGATGCCCCGGCGCCAGAGGTGATGCCCCGAGCCGTTGCCTGGGCGCAGACCATGCACGGACACGGCGACGAGGACGTCGTGCGGGCCCACCGGGACTCGCACGCCACGATGCAGACCGGTCCGGTGCTCGGGCGCGAGGCGCGTGAGGAACGCGAGGCCCTCACACTCCGCCCAGGCGCCACCTTGGCCCGAGGCGCAGGGGATCGCGCCGTCGAGGAAGAACCGGACAGCGAACGCACCTGCTTCGAGCGCGACCGTGACCGGATCGTCCACTCGCCCGCCTTTCGTCGCCTGGCAGGAAAGACGCAGGTGGTGGTCTACCCGACCGACCACCAGCGCACCCGTCTGACCCATGCGATCGAGGTGGCACAGGTGGC
Source organism: Luteococcus sp. Sow4_B9 (assembly GCF_052116585.1). Taxonomy (NCBI): domain Bacteria; kingdom Bacillati; phylum Actinomycetota; class Actinomycetes; order Propionibacteriales; family Propionibacteriaceae; genus Luteococcus; species Luteococcus sp. Sow4_B9. The sequence continues at coordinate 103,892 of NZ_JBQKKT010000009.1, forward strand.
CACGTCCATTGCCCGCGGAGTTGGCGCCAATGTCGCCCTGGCCGATGCCATCGCCCTGGGCCACGACTGCGGTCATGGTCCGGGTGGGCATGCCTCCGAAGATGCCTTTGACGCCTTCATCCTGGAGGGTTATGACCACGGCCCGTGGGGTGCGAACGTCGTGCTCACCGACCTGAACCTCTGTCTGCAGACCCTCGACGGGATCCGCAACCACTCGTGGAGTCGCCCGGCGCCGGGCACGATCGAGGGCGAGATCGTCAGCTGGAGCGATCGGATCGCCTACTGTGCCCATGATCTGGAGGACGCGATCCACGCTGGCATCGTGACCCTCGACGACCTACCTGAGGAGGTTGCGGCGATCGCAGGGGTGGGGCGGCGTGCCCAGCTGGGCACCTTCATCCGAGCCGTGATCCAGACCACCAACCACACCGGCCAGGTCGGGATGGACGCTGAGACCGCCTCGGCTCTGGCCGCGCTGCGCAGATTCAACTACGAACGCATCTACACACGGCCCGACTCAGTGGCCCAGTCCCATGCCGTGGTGGAAGTTCTTCGAGGACTGGTGGAACGCTATGTCGCACGTCCGGAGCTGATGCCCGCGGACTACCGCTGGGATGACATCGTTCGAGGTGCCGTCACCTATGTGGGTGGCATGACCGATCGCTTCGCCTTCGAACAGGCAGAGAACCTCTTGGGGTGGAGCAAGGACCGGCTGCCCCGAGGCATCGGCCGGGGAGCCTGACGGGTCGCAACCATCAAGCAACCCTCAAGGTGATGGGTGCGCGACGCGCCGAACAGGACCTATCGTGATGCCGTGCTGCGATCGGGGGATCGCGGGCAGGACCGAGGGGGTGTGCAGACATGGCGGCCGCGCCGAAGAAGAAGTCCGATCCGACCATCGTGATCGTGTTGATCATCTGCATCCTGGTGGGCATGTGGCAGGGCGCCCGCGGTCTGGTGCACGGCGCCTCCGCAGGGGAGCGGAGCCGATCCGATGTCATCTCGGTGGAGAATGCGCGCACCTTGAATGGCAGTCTGAGGGTCAGCACGTCGATGTGCAGTGACACGTCCGGTCTGGATTCGGTGCGCTACCGGGTGGAGGACTCGACGGGTCGCGAGGTGGCCAAACAGCAGTCCAGCTATGTCGCGGGGCGTCTGCGACAGACGGCGAACCTGGGCACGGGACTACCGGCCGGGCGCTATCGCGTGGAAGTCGCCTGCCTGAGCAATGGCCAGCCCACGGGTGAGACCAAGAGCACGCATGTCACCGTCGGTGAAGCGAAGAACCATCGCCCCGCAGACCTCCCGCGCACGGGAGACTGAACCTCTCAGTCGGTTCGCGCCAAGTGATCGGTTGCCCTCCGATCAGGGATGCAGTCGTTCGCGCAGATCGTCGGGCAGCAGGCGCCCCGCACGCATCAGCCGGTTGGCCATCACCACGGTGAGGTTCTGGCCGGCCATGATGCCCACCAGCACCAGCAGCTGGGCCGCGCCGGCCTGCAAGGCGGATCCGCCGCCCAGCAGGACGCCGACGAAGGCGCCGGGCAGCGTCACCAGGCCCACGGTGCGGGTCGTGTCCAGATTGGGCACCAGCGCGTCGGGGACGGTGCGTCGGGTGACCAGTTCGATGGCCTCGTGCCGCTGAAAGCCCAACGAGAGGGCTGCCTCATAGGTGGGGATGTTCTCGCGCAGAGCCGAGAACTGCCGACGCCCGAACAGGGTGTGCGCCGTCATCATGTTGCCGATCACGATGCCCGCCAAGGGGATCAGCGCGGCACCGGTGAAGGGCGATGCGCCCACGCCGAAGATCACCAGCAGTACGGGTACGACACCACAGGCCATCGCCAGCGCGGTCCAGGGCCAGGACGACCCCACACCAGTGCGCTTCACGGTCGTCCGCACGGCGACGGCGAGCATGACCAGGCTGAAGGCCAGGGCGAGCCAGACATTGCGCAGGGCACCCACGATGATCAGGGAGACCGCGGCGAGTTGCAGTGCTGCGCGGACGGCAGCCACGACGCTCTGCCGGGCCAGCCCAACCCGGCCCCACCAGGATGTGGCTGCGGCCAGCGCCACCAGCAGGACCAGGGCCAGCACCAGTTGCCATCCGGGTTCGACGATCACCGGGCAAGTCTATGACTCGCACACCGGCGGGCGGGCAGGCAGCGCGACGGCGATACACTCCCTCCCATGGCTGGCCGGATCAACGACGAGGACATTGCACTCGTCCGTGAGCGTGCGCGCATCGACGACGTCGTGAGCGCCCACGTCACGCTGAAGCCGGCTGGTGGTGGATCGCTCAAGGGACTGTGCCCCTTCCACGACGAGAAGACGCCCAGCTTCCAGGTGACGCCAGCCCGGGGCTTCTACTACTGCTTTGGCTGCGGCGAGGGCGGCGATGCGATCACCTTCGTCCAGAAGATCTCCAACCTCAGCTTCACCGAGGCCGTGCAGCAGCTGGCTGACCGGACCGGCGTCCAGCTGCGCATCACCGACGACGGTGGTCCTCGCCAGGAACCCGGCCTGCGCGTGAGGATTCTCGAGGCGAATGCTGCCGCCGAGGAGTTCTACCGTCGCCAACTGATGGGACCTGCTGCTCTGGCGGCGCGGCAGATGCTCGACGGGCGCGGTTTCGACCGGGCTGCCGCGGAGCACTTCGGGGTCGGTTATGCCCCGCGCGGTGGGCGGGAACTCAAGAACCACCTGAACCGGATGGGCTTCAAGGACGCCGAGCTGGTCAAGGCCGGGTTGATCCGCGAGCACGGGCACGACTTCTTCCAGGGAAGGGTGCTCTGGCCGATCCGCGACTCCGGCTCGGCCGTGCTGGGTTTTGGCGCGCGCAAGCTCTTCGACGACGACCGGATGCCCGCGAAATATCTGAACACCCCGGAGACGCCGGTCTACAAGAAGTCGCATGTGCTGTATGGGCTGGACCTGGCGCGTCGCAACATCGGCAAGAAGTCCCAGGCCGTGGTGGTGGAGGGCTACACCGACGTGATGGCGGCGCACCTGTCTGGCGTCGACACGGCCGTTGCCTCCTGCGGCACCGCCTTCGGCGATGACCATGCCCGTCTGCTGCAGCGACTGATGGGCAACCAGGGTGCCTTCTCCGGCGAGGTGGTCTTCACCTTCGACGGCGATGCAGCCGGCCAGAAGGCCGCGCTCAAGGTCTTCAGCGGTGACCAGAACTTCATCGCACAGACCTATGTCGCCATCGAACCGTCAGGCCTGGACCCGTGCGACCTGCGTCTGCAGCACGGCGAGGCAGCGGTGCGTGAGCTGGTTGGCCGACGGGTACCGCTGTACCGATTCGTGATGGAGAACACCCTCAAGTCCTATGACCTGGACCGCGTCGACGGCCGGTTGCAGGCCCTTCGTGCCGCGGCACCCCTGGTCACCTCGATTCGTGACACCTCCTTGGTCAACGGATACCTGCGCGAACTGGCGTCCCTGCTGGGGATGGACATCGACGAGGTCCGCGCCGAGGTGACCCGCGCCAGGCGTCGGCAGCAGCACGACCCACAACGCGGCCGCCGTGAGGAACCAGCTCCGGAACCGGTGCAGGAGGATCGGGGGCACGCAGATCAGGCGACTCCGTGGCCAGATCCCCGGGATCGGCTCCTGGGGGTGGAGCGCGGCACCCTGAAGTTGATGCTGCAGCACCCGACGCTCTTCGACACGGCCTGGAACCATGTCCGGCCCGAGGACTTCAGCCACCCCGCTTATCGAGGGGTCTTCGAGGCGATCCAGCAGGTTGCGTGGGTGCCGGAGCACTGGGCTGAGCAGGTGCGCCAGGCCACGGCAGATCCGGTGGTGCAGCAACTGGAGATCGCCCTGCTCGTCGAGCCAGTTCTGCGCACTGCCGACGAGGCCTATGCCACGGCCTACGCGTCGCGTCTGCAACTGTTGGGGGTGGAGCGGGAGATCAAGGATCTCAAGAGCCGGCTGCAGCGAACCAACCCGTTGGAACATGAGGCGGAGCACAAGCGGCTGTTCTCGACACTGCTGGAGCTCGAGGTCAGGCGCAAGCAGCTGCAGCAGGCCTCACTCGGAGCCCTGGAATAGCCGGGCCTGGGGGAATCGGGCACTGGGAGTAGCGGCCGACCCGCATGTGGCAAGGTCAGCGAGGAATCATGTGTTGTCCGGGTGCGGACTCCACAGATTGTCCGTCACCGCCCCGTCCGGGGCCCGGGCGCACGAGGATCGAGTCATGACCCAGATGACGAAATCAGTCCTGCCCAACCTGCTGACTGCCGACGACGAACGAGCCCTGGCTCGACGCATCGAGGCCGGTGTCCTGGCCCAGGCAGTGATCGACGGCAATTTTCCCTGGCCCCTCGGCGCGAGCTCCCGCGAGCTGGAGCTCATCGTGATTGACGGTGAACAGGCCTGGCACCAGTTCATCCTGGCGAACCTGCGGATGGTCTTCCTGCTGGCGGGTCGAGGGGCCCGACGCAGTGGGACCGACAAGGATGAGTTCGTCCAGGAGGGTGCTGCCGCTCTGGCCGAGGCGCTGCGCCGCTTCGATCACCACCAAGGCATTCGCTTCTCGACCTATGCCACCCCTTGGGTGCGCAATGCGATCCATCGGCACGTGATCATGCGAGGCGGCCTGAGTGACCGTCCGGTCTGGCAGGAGCTGTGCGCGCGTCGCGTTGCGCGAAGCAGCAGTGAACTTGCCCTCCGACTGGGCCGCCAACCCAGCGCCCATGAGATTGCGGACGACCTCCAGCTGTCAGTGGAGCTCGTCGAGCGACTCCAGGCCTATCGGGTTCCCGTCTCGCTGGATGACGTCGAACGGGCACTGCAGCTGAGCTGTCACGAAGCGGACCGGGACATGCCCTGGCAGGGCTGCTGGCGTCCCGAATGGTTCAGCCTGCTCGGGTCACGGGAGCGAGAGGTGTTGGCCCTGCGCCACGGCCTCGATGACGGCATCGAGCGGGAACGTCCCGAGGTGGCCCGCGTGATGGGCATCTCCGTGAGCACCGTGCGACGCGCCGAGATGAGTGCCCTGAGGCAGGCCCGCGACCTGCTGGGGGATGGCCGGACTGCGGCCTGACGCTGAGGAGGCACAATGGACGACATGCCCCTGTTCTCCCGCAAGCCCACGTCCAAGGATGAACCCGCCCGACGTCCGGATCCGGCGGTCCTGGCCAGCTACCGGGACCAGACCGGGGACAGGCGCACACCCTTGGCCCAGGCTTCTGGGCCGCGGATCGACCTGCTGGGTTTCACTGACCTCTTTGCCGTGCGATATGCGGCGCAAGATTGGCAGATGATCGGGTGGCACCAGGTTCGTTCGGGCGGTTGGAAGGCTGAACGGGAGGAACTGCACTGGCGCCTGCTCGACGGTTCCGCCGGGGCCTTCCACCTGACCTCGATGGGCGCCTTTCCCGGGCTCTTCCGGGAACGCGTCCAGGCATCGATCGTGGTGGAGGACCGCTTCGAGGTGCCAACCGGCGGAATGGTCCTGCTGGCAGCGCGTCGTGACCTGGGCCAGGCGCAGCCAACCCTCGAGTGGACTGTGGACGCGGTGCGGGGGGCGTCACTGGACGACCCTGAGGTGAAGGATCTGGCCGATCGTGCCCTTGCCAGACTCCGTGCCGATTATGACTTTTGAGGAAAGCTGTGTAATGTTTCATCTCGCGCACGGCGCTGATCCCCTGTAGCTCAATCGGCAGAGCATCTGACTGTTAATCAGAGGGTTACTGGTTCGAGTCCAGTCGGGGGAGCCAACCAAGACCCGCCTCACTAGTGAAAACACTGGTGGAGGCGGGTTTTGTGCGTCACACGGATTCGAGTTCGGCGATGTCCTGTTCGGACAACTCCACCTGTCGTGTGGCGACATTCTCGTCCAGGTGCTCCAGCGAGCTGGTACCCGGGATCAGCAGGATGTTCGGAGCGCGGTGCAGCAGCCAGGCCAGGCCCACCTGCGCCGGTGTGTGGCCAGTTCGTTGAGCGACGGACTGCACCTTCTCGGCCTGGTCCACGCGGGGGAACCAGCCGAAGGCAGAACCCAAGGGGAAGTAGGGCACATAGGCCACGCCCTTGTCCCGGCAGAGAGTCAGGGTGGGCTCATCGCTGCGGTGACGCAGATTGTAGGCATTCTGAACCTGAACCGCTCCCGCGGCGATGCCCTGTTCTGCCGGTCCAGCGTCACGGTTGAGACACCGAAGGCCTCGATGGCGCCCTCGTCCACGAGGCGTCGCATCGCGTCGAGTTGCTCGTCGTAGGGAACGGGAATGTAGTCGGCGGGGGAGTGATCGTCCTTGGGCATCACCCGAAGATTCACCACGTGCAGACGGTCGACGCCCAGGTGCTCGAGGTTCGCGTGGGTGTCCGCGATGAGCGCCTCGGGTGTCTGCGAGGAGAGCCAGGCGCCGGACTCGTCACGGTGAGCGCCCACCTTGCTCACCAGAACCAGGTCGTCGGAATAGGGGTGCAGGGCCTCGCGGATCAATCGATTGCTCACGTACGGGCCGTAGAAGTCGCTGGTGTCGATGTGGTTGACGCCCAGCTCCACTGCTCTGCGCAGGACCGCCAACGCCCCCTTTGGATCGGCGGGCTCGCCCATCACGCCGGGGCCGCAGAGCTGCATCGCCCCGAATCCGATCCGGTCCACGCTGTGGCCGGCCATGGTGAAATGACTGTTCATGCGGGAAATGCTGGCACCGAGCCCTCATCGTGTCATTTCAACCGTCGGGTCAGAACTGCTCCCGGCGTGGCTGGGAAATGCGTTGCGCCATCGGGCACCGGGCCAGCAGACTGCAGCCATGCAACCAGCCGCGTCCAACCTTGTCCTGCGCAAGCCCACGCCGGCCGACGAGCAACCGGTGGCCAACCTGCACCGGCAGCTCGAGGCCGACGAGTTCTCCTTCGTCCTGGCATCCGGGCCGTGGCTGCAGATCCTGGAATGGATCGCCCGGGAATCGGCGGGCGACGACCTTCCACCGGGGCGAGTGCGCTCGGACTTCCTGCTGGCAGAGGTGGATGGACAGGTGGTCGGCCGGGCCTCCATCCGGTATGAACTCAACGACTTCCTGTACCGGATCGGCGGCCACGTCGGTTACGCCGTGGGGCCGGACTTTCGCCGCCGCGGTCATGCGACCGAGATCCTGCGGCAGTGCGTCCAGATCCTCAACGATGCTGGCGTGGATCGTGTCCTGGTCACCTGCGACGACGACAATGTGGCCTCGGCGCGCACCATCGAACGGTGCGGAGGGGTGCTGGAGAATGTCGTCGAGCACGAGGACGGCACGCCCAAGCGGCGCTACTGGATCGGATGAGTCATGCCACGCGTGATCCGCGCGGTGAGGAAGCCACCGGCTGGGTGGTCCACGAGATGGTCAGAGGCGGCTGACATGATGGCGGCATGACCCAGGTACAGGTGATCCGGCCCCGCGGCGTGGCCCTGAGCGACCAGGCGAAGCTGCAGGTGCGACGCACGCTGCCCAACCGGGAGCGGTCCTTCGTCGGGGCCTGGTGTTTCGTCGACCACTACGGTCCTGACCCCATCCGGGAACGCAGCGACGGGATGGACGTGCCTCCGCATCCGCACACGGGCCTACAGACGGTCTCGTGGCTCTTCGATGGCGCGCTGGAGCATCGTGACTCGGGCGGTGTGCATGCCGTCGTGCGGGCGGGCGAGATCAACCTGATGACCAGCGGGCACGGCATCACTCACAGCGAGGTCACCACGCCCGAGACCACCGTCCTGCACGGTGTGCAGCTCTGGATCGCCCTCCCGGAACGCTTCCGCGACACGGCTCGAGCCTTCCAGCACCACGCACCCGTTGCGCAAGCACTTCCCGGCGGGCAAGCGCTGGTCTTCATCGGATCGCTGGCGGGCATCGACGAGTCCCCGATCGTCACCCACACGCCGCTGTTGGGGGCCGAACTGCGTTTGGCGCCCGGCACCGACCTCCGGCTGACGGTTGATCCCTCCTTCGAGCACGCCCTGCTGGTTGACCGGGGCACCGTGACCTTCCAGGGACAGCCGTTGGAGCGCGGAGAGCTCGGCCTGGTCGACGACGGGTTGAGTGCGTTGACCATCACCGTCGGCGACGAGTCGACCCGGCTGGTCCTGCTGGGCGGCGAGCCCTTCGATGACGAGATCGTCATGTGGTGGAACTTCATCGGCGGAGATCACGAGTACGTGGCCCTGGCGCGGGAGCAGTACGAGGCCGGCCACGAACGGTTCGGCTCCGTGGAGGGCTATGTCGGCGCGGTAGATCGCATCCCGGCGCCGCCGCTGCCCCCGGGGAGGCTGAGGCCGCGCGGCCGGTGGGGACGCGCCTGACGCCGCTCGTGCGAGATACTTCGCCGGTGCCCTCTGCGACCCCTCGACTTCGCCCCGCCCAGACCTTGCTGCTGGGTTCCCTGCTGTTCGGTCTGTTCTTCGGCGCGGGGAATCTGATCTTCCCCGTCTCGCTGGGCCTCCAGGCAGGTGGTGCGGTGACTCCGGCCGTGCTGGGCTTCCTGGTGGCCGCGGTCGGGTTGCCGATCCTGGGCGTGGTGGCCTCGGCCCTGGCTGAGTCCTCCAGCCTGCTGGAACTGGCCTCCCGGGTTGCGCCCTGGTTCGGCATCGCGTTCACCTGCGCCCTCTACCTGACCATCGGCCCCTTCTTCGCCATTCCACGCACGGCGACGGTCTCCTACGAGATGGCCTTCGGCGGCCGCACCGCCGGAGGCGGTGAACACGTCGCGCTGGCCCTCTTCACGGGCGTCTTCTTTGCCGTGGTGCTGGCTGCGGCCATGCGGCCCGGACGACTCCTCGACTACATCGGTCGCTTCCTGACCCCGGTCTTCCTGGTCCTCCTGGCGATCCTGCTGGTGGCAGCCTCGGTCAAGGGCGGAAGCGTGGCTCCGCCGGCCATCGCCCCCTATGTGGGTCATGCCGCCAGCCAGGGAATCCTGGATGGATACAACACCATGGACGCGCTGGCCTCCCTGGCCTTCGCCATTGTCGTCATCGAGTCGGTGCGCGGGCTGGGCGTTCGGGCCCCCGGGCGGATCGCCGTCGAGCTGAGCAAGGCCGGCGTCATCGCCGCGGTCGCCATGGGCGTGATCTACTCCGCCCTGGCAGTTCTGGGATCAAGGTCGACGCACCTCGTCGCGCGCGACGAGAACGGGGCCGTGGCGCTCTCGGCTGTCGCCGATGCCACCTTCGGTCCGCTTGGACACTGGCTGGCGGCGCTGATCATGCTGGTCGCCTGCCTCAAGACGGCCATTGGGCTGGTCACCGCCTGTGCCGACATGTTCGCCACGATGTTTCCAGGCCGCTTCGGGCAGCGGCAATGGGCGGTGGCCTTCACATCCGTGTCCTTCGCTCTGGCGAATGTGGGTCTCGACGCCATCATCGGGGCATCGATCCCGGTGCTCCAGTTGCTCTACCCACTGGCCATCTGCATCATCGTGCTGGGCCTGCTGGATCGCTGGGTGCGCAACCGCGTGTGGGCGTGGCGACTACCGATCCTGCTGGCCGGGCTGGTGTCACTCGCCACGGTGCTGCGCATCTGGGAGTGGCAGGTCTTCGAGGGCATGGCGCTGGGAGGCAGGACGCTCCTGCCGGGGCTGCAACTCGGCTTCGGCTGGGTGCTGCCAGCCGTCATCGGCCTTGCCATCGGCCTGCTGCTGCCCGCACGACGAAGCTGACGGATTCCTGTGTGGGCGTGTCGCTGGTTGGTCTGGCATCCCCCGTCTGGTTAGCGTCTCAGGATGATCCCTCTCGAACTGTCAGTGCCGGACCAGAGGTTCGGCCGTGGGACGACGGACGATCGCGAAGACTCCCGTGGCCGTGGCCAGCAGTTTTCCGTCGGATTCGCGGGTCAGACTCCCGTCGACGTGGGCGAGCGTTCGGCCCAGTCTGCGCACCGTCGCACTGGCGAGCAGCGTGTCGCCGATCCTTCCCGCCGCGAGGTAGTTCACCGTCAGTGAGCTGGTGACAGCCGCCTGGTGCGATGGCAGGTGGAGAATGACCGTGCCACCCATCACGGCGTCGAGCATGGATGAGATGAGCCCGCCGTGGATCCCGCCGGCGACATTGGCGTGATGCTCACGGGTGGTGCAGCGCACTACTCCGTCATCCCAGACGATGCCGTTGTGCGTTCTGAAGGGGGCAACCATTGCTTCGTTCACCTGCCCGATTGTGCCGCAGGATCCGATGGTCGCCCACCCTGCCGGGGTCCTCACCCCGGCCATCACGCAGGAATGTCCCGCCGACGCCAACCCCACAGACCCAGTGCCATCAGGGCGGCCGCGAGGGCGAGTGTCGTCAGCCAAGCGGACCAGTCCATGGCGTCGCGGGGCAGGTGTGGCAACTGTCCCCAGGGCTGCAGATCCAGCAACCATCGCGGCAGGTCAAAGAGCACCGCGAACCAGGTGGTGAAGACGCTCCAGCCGATCAGAAGCCACACGAGCCAGGTGAATCGAGGCAGCCAGCCGATCAACAGCATCGAGAAGCCGGTCACCAGGAGCACCCCCGGCAACAGTCCGGCTGCGGTGCGCACGTGCGTGCCCAGCAGCTCCCAGTGGCCACTGGAGCGGGCCTGGGCAAGCGGCATCAGTGCACCGACGAGGAGGAAGACGGCGCTGGGCCACACGACGGCCGTCACCAGGTGGCCGAGGGCAAGCGACACCCGCGATGTCGCTGTGGCAAGCAGTTGTTCGGCATGGCCGCGGGTCTCCTCCTGAGGCAGCCGACCCACCAGGCTCGCCGACATCAGCGAAACGATGGTGGCCATGATGCCGATCATCGCGACGTAGAAGGCCGTCTGCTGGTTGGCGGTGCCGCCCATCTTCTCCAGCATCTCGCCCATCTGCGGATTCGCGGCCAGGGCTCGGTCCATCTGACTCATGATCGATCCCATGCCCAGGGAGGTCACCAGCAGTCCCAGGGCCCAGCCCAGTACTGAAGCGCGGTGCAGCCGCCAGGCAAGACCCCAGCTGCCCGTCAGCAGTGGACTGCCGGTGGCTGGGCCGGGGCGTGACTGCCACAGACCAGCTCCGTGGTCGCGCCGCGACTCCAGACCCACCGACGCGGCCATGGCCAGCAGCGCCAGGGCCACGGGCAGGGCGAGGACCCACCAACGCTCATCGGCCCAGGGTCGGGACAGCATGCCCCATTCCATCGGGATCAGCCAGCGCAACCAGCCGTACTGGGCATCGGTTCCGGCACCATCGATCACCATGCGGGCCAGGAGCATGCCGCCCCACACGACGCCGACCGTCCAGCCGCGCGCCGCGCGCGCCGTGTCGAAGACCTGGGCCGCCACCGCACCGATTCCGGTGAACAGCAGCGACTGCCCGCCCAGGGCCAGTCCGGCGGCCATGGCACCTGTCGGTGGCAGCCCCGAGGCGATGGCCAGGCCCGCGGTCACGGTGGCCAGGAGCACGGATCCGCCGCAGCACAGCAACTGGGCGGCCACAAGCGGGGCATGCCGTCCCACGGCTCCAGCCCGCAACATTTCGTGGCGGCCGTCCTCCTCCTCGGCGCGGGTGGCGCGAATGACGGCAAAGCCACCCAGCATTCCGGCCAGCATGGAGCAGAAGCCACCCACCCGCCAGAAGACGAAGCCGCCCTTGGTGTAGATGTTGAAGACCGGGCCGAGAAGGGCGAGCATCGACGGATTGTTGGCGAGCGGTTCCAGCGTGGCGCGGGCATCGGATCCCGGTGGCAGCACCACCTCGTACTGGCTGGCGGTGGCAGGCATCAGGCTGGCCAGAGCGAGGATCCACAACAGCCAGAAGAGCCAGTTGCGCCGCATGGCCACGCGCAGCAGCAGGCCGGTGCCCTGCAACGAGTTCATCGCGCCTCCGTCGTGTAGTGGCCCAGGAAGAGTTGTTCGAGGCTGGGGGGAGTGGAAGTCAGGGAGCGGATCCCGTGACGGGTCAGCTCGACGAGCAGGGAGTTCATTGCGGTGGCCTCGACCTGGGCCTGCAGGCGATGGCCGTCGACCACGACGTCATGGACACCGTCCAGTTGGTCAAGGGCGGCAGGCATGCTGTCGAGCTCCACGGTGACCGCGAGCCGCTGGAGATGTCGGAGCTCTGCCATCGTCCCGGACTCGACGATCCTTCCGGCCTTGATGATCGAGACGTGGTCGCACAGCGCCTCCACCTCGGACAGGATGTGTGAACTGAGCAGGACCGTGCATCCGTGGTCGCGCTGCTCGCGGATCAGCTCGGTGAAGACCTGTTCCATCAAGGGGTCCAAACCGCTCGTGGGTTCGTCGAGCAGGAGCAGCTCGACGGGGGAGCAGAGTGCCGCCACGAGCGCCACCTTCTGGCGATTGCCCTTGGAATAGGAACGCCCCTTCTTGGTGGGGTCCAGCTGGAAGCGCTCCACGAGTTCGTCGCGGCGCCGGGGGTCATGACCACCACGGGCCCTGGCCAGCAGGTCAATCGCTTCGCCGCCCGTCAGGTTGGGCCAGAGATTCACGTCGCCGGGGACATAGGCCAGCCGACGGTGCAGGTCCGGCGCCTCTCGCCAGGGGTCCTGTCCGAGCACCGTGGCTTGGCCTCTGTCTGCTCGGTGCAGTCCCAGAAGGACCCGGATGGCGGTGGACTTCCCGGCGCCATTGGGGCCGAGGAAGCCATGCACCTGCCCGGCGGGAACGGTGAGGTCCAGACCGTCGAGGGCACGGACCGGCCCGAAGGTCTTGACCAGGTGCTGCGTGTGAATCGCATGCGTCGAGGACATGCGAGCAGAATCCCACCCGCAGGGCCCTGTGGCCATGATGACAGGCAGTCGGTGGCGGTCAAATGGGGTGGTATGAATCACAGCGGGGGAGTCGCCGGCGCCACCGTGTCTCATATTGTGAAATCACGTCTCGTTGCCTGAATGGGCGGCGTGGCACAGTGACCGGGTTCTGGCGTCAGATCGGCTGTCGCCACCCGCTCATCAGGAGGAGTCGTGTCAACAGCGACCCAGAATGCCCCGGAGGCCCCACGCGAGCAGTGGGGTTCCCAGATGGGGTTCATCCTCGCTGCCGTCGGCTCGGCAATCGGTCTGGGAAACATCTGGCGTTTCCCCGGTGTTGCCTACACCAATGGTGGCGGCGCCTTCCTCATTCCCTACTTGGTGGCACTGCTGACCGCCGGTGTGGTCTATCTGCTCTTCGACTGGGCCCTGGGCCACCGTTACCGCGGTTCCGCCCCCGCGATCTTTCGACGCATCAACCCCAAGTTCGAGCCCCTGGGCTGGTTCCAGGTGGGTCTCTGCTTCTTGATCATCACCTACTACGCCGTCATCGTCGCCTGGTCCTTCCGCTACATGGGCTTCTCCTTCACCAAGGCCTGGGGCGACGACCCCGCGGCCTTCTTCACCCAGGACTTCCTGCACCTGCTGCCGTCTGCGCAGGCGCACCTGACCGGTGACATCGTGCCGGCCATCACGTGGCCCCTGGTGCTCGTCTGGTTGCTGGTCACCGTGATCATGGCTCTGGGCGTCGCCGGAGGCCTGGAGCGGATGAACAAGATCTTCCTGCCCTTGCTGGTGGTGATGTTCGTCGGCATGGTGGTGCGCGCCGTCACCCTTCCCGGCGCGGTCAATGGTCTGAACTCCTTCTTCACGCCCGACTGGGCGGCGCTGGCGGACCCACACGTGTGGATCCAGGCCTATGCGCAGATCTTCTTCTCGCTGTCGGTGATGTTCGGCATCATGATCACCTATGCCTCCTACCTGCCTCGCAGGGCGAATCTGGGTCCCACTGGCTTCGTCGTCGCCTTCTCCAACTCCTCCTTCGAGATCCTGGCCGGCATCGGAGTCTTCTCCACGCTGGGCTTCATGGCCAGCAAGCAGGGAATCGCGGTCTCGGAGCTGGAGGGCATCACCGGCCCGATCCTGAGCTTCGTCACCTTCCCGCAGGTCATCTCGATGATGCCCGGGGGTGCCGTCTTCGGCGTGCTCTTCTTCGGATCCCTGTCGCTGGCGGGCATCACCTCGCTGGTCTCGCTGATCCAGGTGGTGACCGCAGCCGTCCAGGAGAAGTTCGGGATGAGCGTGCGCCGCAGTTCGCTCTTCGTGGGCATCATCTCCGCCCTGTGCTCCATCTTCCTGTACAGCACCTCGAACGGCCTGAACATGCTCGACGTGGTGGACAACTACGTCAACAATGTCGGCATCGTCGGATCCGCCATCGTCACGGTCTTCCTGATCACCTTCGTCGTGCGCCGCCTGCCCGAGCTGCACCACCACATCAACCAGCACTCGGCCCAGCCGCTCGGTGCCTGGTGGCGCATCTTCGCCGGCTACATCACCCCGATCATGCTCACCGTGATGCTGCTCTTCGCGCTGGTCGATCTAGTGCAGAACGGTTACGGCGACTACCCGCGCTGGTTCGTCCTGGCCTTCGGCTGGGGCTCGCTGGCCTTCATCATCATCGGCTCCCTGGTCCTCACTGCCCTGCCGTGGTGCACCACGGTCGACAAGTTCCTTCCGGCCCGGCTGGAAGGGATGGAGCCGCGTCCCTATGCGCACCACCAGAATGACGACCTCATCGAGGCGTCCGCCACCGCAACCACCGAGGAGTACCGATGACCACCCCCGCGATCCTGATGCTGGTCTTCTCCCTCACCATGGTGTGGGGAGGGCTCGTGGCTGCCATCATCAACCTGCGCAAGCACCCGAGTCCCTACGAGGACTGAGCAGGCCAACACCTCCAGACCCGCCACGATCACCCCGTCCCTGTCAGCAGGGGCGGGGTGCTTCCATGTCAGTGACGTCATCGATCACCCAGTGGCCAGGCTTCGTGCTCAGCGTGAGCTTCTGCTTGTGGACCACGCACTTCGAGCCAGGGCCCTCGAACTGGATGGTCCAGATCAGCGTGTCGGTGAAGTGGTCCCTGATCTCCAGATTGTCCACATTGGCAGCAGTCGGCCGGGCGCCCTTGAAGGAGGCGACAAACTTCTCAGGGCTGCCGTGCTGCTTCTGGAGCGCGGGGCCGAGCTTCTGCCAGGCCACCTGCGCGCCGGTCTGACCCGTGGCATCCTTGCGGTCTGCTCCGTGCAGACCCATCACGTAGCGATGTAGCGAGGCCTTGATGGCGGGGGCATCCGGGTGTATCGAGGTCATGGACGGCGGACCGTCCTGCTGGCACTCGGTGAGTTTGTGCGCCTTGGGGGCGTCACGCCAGGTCTTCACCAGATCCGCGACGGTGCTGGCGGAGACGGCAGTGACCGTGCTGGCAGTCGGCTCACTCGGCTGGGTGAGGCCCAGAACTCGGTTCTGCCCGTCCAGCACCGGTCCTCCAGATGTGCCCGGTGCAGCAATGGCGTCATGCTCGAAGCGGCCCTCGGCGACGGAGGAGACTGTGCCGCGGGCGCGGTGGAGCTCGTGCCCGATGGGGTGGGCCAGAGTCGTCACGGCTTCACCCTTGCTCGGATCGGCGCCCGCCAGGGTGAGGGCGGGGCCCGTCAGCTTCCCGCCGTCACGGGTGGGCAGGGCTCGCACCAGGGCAACGCCGCGCGCCTCATCCAGCCCCATCAGCTCGCCGCGCACCACGCCGGTGGAGGAGTGCAGTGCAATCGATGCCGCCTGGTCAAACAGGTCGGCGCTGGTCACCAGCAGATCTGGAGTGATGAAGAAGGCCGAACCCTGCGTCAGACCCGTGCAGTTGTTGACCTGCACCCGCACGATGCTGGCGGCTTCGCCGCTTTCGGGAGCCGGAACGGCGCCACTGGGGATGGGGGCCACAGTCGGCGGCCGCCATCCCAGGTCTCCGGCGCCTGGTGTGGCGGACGCAGCTGGGCTGGACGGCGTGGTGGCGCTGGCACCGGCGTCAGCACTGGGCGTCGGCTCCGATGAGGAGGGCGCCGGGTCTGAGGGCTGCCCCCCGCTGCAGGCGGTGGCCAAGGTCAGCACGGACAGTGCTGACATGGTGATGATCCGTGTGGTTCCCCGAGAAGCCATGCTTCCACTCTGGCACGATTCGCGGGGACAGGGCCACCCGTGACGGTGTCACCAGGACGAGCGCGAACGCCGGCTCCATGGGGAGCCGGCGTTCGCCAGATGATTCAGGTTCGCCAGACATTCAGGCGTCGTGGACTACTTGACGCGCTTCTGGGCCTGCTTCGCCTGGTCCTGCAGGTTCTGCTTGCCGGACTGGGCCGTCTCCACCACGTCCTGCTTGGCGACACTGGCCTCCTCCTGCACGGTGCTGGCAGCCTGCTGCGCCGTCTCCTTGAGACCTTGGGCGGCCTCGGTCGCGGGCTGCTTGAGGCCCGCCACCGTGTCCTGGGCGACGTCGCGCGCCTGGTCCAGATAGGGCTGAGCCTGGTCCTTGGCCTGTTCGACATAGCGCTTCTCGGCGCGGGTGGCCGGCAGCGCCCCGCCGATCAGGGCGCCCAGACCGAAGGCCACCAGCCCGGCGGCCAGCGGATTGCCACGCGTGCGGCGACGCATCGCCGCGGGTGCGTCACTGACACCGCCCCGGGCGAGGTTGGCGCGCATCTGGGCGCTGTACTGTGCCTGGCCGGCGCCACCCGCCACGCCACCGCGGACCTGGTCGGCCAGCCCGCGGGCCTGACCTGCCAACCCATCGTCGGTGAAGTCGTCCTCGGAGCCGAAGACCTTCTCCTTGGCGCCGTGCACGGCGCTCTGCACACTCTGCTTGGCCTGGTCGACCTTGTCCTCCGCAATGGTGCGGGGGTTGGCCTGGTCGGCCAGCGCGTTGACGTCGTCGCTCAGGTTGGCGCGGGTGCGCTCGATGTCCTGGCGAATCTTATCGGGATTGCTCATCGATTCTTCTCCTCATGGCCCTTGAGGGCATCGGGAATCTTCTTGGTGGTCTCGGTGGTGCGGGGCAGTCCGTCGATCTGCTGCATCCTCTTGCGTCCGTTCCCGGCCATCACCGCGGCGACGATGCCCCACAGCACGGCCAGGATGAGTCCCGACCAACCGAGTGCGGGGTGGTCGTGGCTGCCGATCCAGATGGCGATCGTCCACCACAGGGCCAGGCTCAGGAAGGTGAGCGCCAGGTGGGCCGTGATGCCGGCGCCCGTGAGCAGCCCGGCCCCCGTGCCCGCCTTCGTCGCGTCCTGCTTGAGCTCTGCTTTGGCCAGGTCGAGCTCCTGGCGCAGCAGGGTGCTGAAGTTCTCGCTCAGATCAGCAACGATCTCGCCAATGGAGCGGTCGTCGCCTGGGCCCGTCGGGGGAACATGGGCACCGGTCATCGGGCGTCACCCCGGTACTGGTCGGGACGCTCCTGATCGAAGAGCGCATCCGTGGCGTTCGGGTTCGCCAGCTCATGATTGGGCTGTTCCTGGGTGACCGCACGCGTGCCGCGGGCCAAGCGACCCGCCAGCAGGCCGGCGCCTGCAGCCACCGCAAGGAAGGTGCCGGGCCGACGCGCGGCGAACCGACGCACCTCGAAGACCAGATCGTCGGGCTCGTGGTTCTCCAGCCATCCCGCCACGGAGTCCCCGCGGGATGCGAGCTCCCCGGTGAACTGCGCCACCGGGCCGCTGTTCTGGGCGGCACCTGTCATCTGGGACAGTTCGTCGCTCAAGCTGCGCACGGTGGATGCCAGAGCGTTCTGGCCCTCGCTGGCCCGGCCGCGGAACTCTCCGACGGTGGTGTCCAAGAGCTGGCGGATGTGGTCCTGGGCCTCGGCGGCCACCTGCTGTGCCTCGCCCTTGGCGGTCTCGATCACCTGCTGAGCGTCCTGCACTGCGGTCTGGCTGACCTCGCCCGCCTGGTCCTTGGCCTGCTTGCCCACCTTCTCGGCCTCGTGCTTGGCGTCGTTGGCCTTGGCGGAAAGATCCTTCTGGGAATTCCTTGGCTCTGTCATGACTCCATCATTGACGTGGCCAGGGGGGCATTCGCCAGTGCCTGCAGGGTTTTCCAGCCCTAGGCTCTGTTGCAAAAATCGTGAAGCTTGAGCATGCTTGGCGGAGATTGGACGGACGGAACGATGACGGATTTCAAGTGGCGCCATTTCCAGGGTGATGTGATCCTGTGGGCGGTGCGCTGGTATTGTCGCTATCCGATCAGCTATCGCGACCTTGAGGAAATGCTGGCGGAACGCGGCATTTCGGTCGACCATACGACGATCTATCGCTGGGTCCAGTGCTACGCCCCGGAGATGGAGAAGCGGCTGCGCTGGTTCTGGCGGCGTGGCTTTGATCCGAGCTGGCGCCTGGATGAAACCTACGTCAAGGTGCGGGGCAAGTGGACCTACCTGTACCGGGCAGTCGACAAGCGGGGCGACACGATCGATTTCTACCTGTCGCCGACCCGCAGCGCCAAGGCAGCGAAGCGGTTCCTGGGCAAGGCCCTGCGAGGCCTGAAGCACTGGGAAAAGCCTGCCACGCTCAATACCGACAAAGCGCCGAGCTATGGTGCAGCGATCACCGAATTGAAGCGCGAAGGAAAGCTGGACCGGGAGACGGCCCACCGGCAGGTGAAGTATCTCAATAACGTGATCGAGGCCGATCACGGAAAGCTCAAGATACTGATCAAGCCGGTGCGCGGTTTCAAATCGATCCCCACGGCCTATGCCACGATCAAGGGATTCGAAGTCATGCGAGCCCTGCGCAAAGGACAGGCTCGCCCCTGGTGCCTGCAGCCCGGCATCAGGGGCGAGGTGCGCCTTGTGGAGAGAGCTTTTGGCATTGGGCCCTCGGCGCTGACGGAGGCCATGGGCATGCTCAACCACCATTTCGCAGCAGCCGCCTGATCGGCGCAGAGCGACAGCCTACCTCTGACTGCCGCCAATCTTTGCAACAGAGCCCATGTGATGGCGACGCACGACACCGCTCCGTGGATCGGTCGAATGCGTGTGCTGCGCAAAAACCCAGAACCACGGCCAGGAATGCCCGGCGCGCGGATACTTCCGCTCAAGGGCGTCGGGAAGCGCAACGCCGCTGCGGCCCTCGGCCTGGTCCTTCAGCCACCATGCCCGTGCACGCGACAGCTGCTCGCGCAGGCTGGGTGCCAAGCTCTCGGGTAACATCAAGGCCCGATCCTTGGAGCCCTTGCCCTCCCGCACGATGATCGTGCCGTGATCGAAATCCAGATCCTTGACCCGCAGTTGCAAACCCTCACTGATCCGCATGCCCGTTCCATACAGAAGCTGGGCGAACAAACGATGCTCGCCTTCCAGAAAACCGAGGATGCGAACCACTTCATCCGGGGTCAGCACCACCGGCAAGCGCCGCGACGGCCGAGGTCTTCCGATCTCCTGAAGCCAGGGCAGATCCGTGCACAGCACCTTGCCGTAGAAGAACAGCAAGGCCGCCAATGCCTGACGATGCGTGGAGACCGAAACCTTGCGCTCGTTCGCCAGCCAGGACAGAAATGCCTCGACTTCGCTGCTGCCCAAGGTTGCCGGGTGACGCACACCGTGGAAACGGATGAAGGCACGAACCCAGTGGACATAAGCCTGTTCGGTTCGTAAGCTATAATGCAAGTAGCGTATGCGCTCACGCAACTGGTCCAGAACCTTGACCGAACGCAGCGGTGGTAACGGCGCAGTGGCGGTTTTCATGGCTTGTTATGACTGTTTTTTTGTACAGTCTATGCCTCGGGCATCCAAGCAGCAAGCGCGTTACGCCGTGGGTCGATGTTTGATGTTATGGAGCAGCAACGATGTTACGCAGCAGGGCAGTCGCCCTAAAACAAAGTTAAACATCATGAGGGAAGCGGTGATCGCCGAAGTATCGACTCAACTATCAGAGGTAGTTGGCGTCATCGAGCGCCATCTCGAACCGACGTTGCTGGCCGTACATTTGTACGGCTCCGCAGTGGATGGCGGCCTGAAGCCACACAGTGATATTGATTTGCTGGTTACGGTGACCGTAAGGCTTGATGAAACAACGCGGCGAGCTTTGATCAACGACCTTTTGGAAACTTCGGCTTCCCCTGGAGAGAGCGAGATTCTCCGCGCTGTAGAAGTCACCATTGTTGTGCACGACGACATCATTCCGTGGCGTTATCCAGCTAAGCGCGAACTGCAATTTGGAGAATGGCAGCGCAATGACATTCTTGCAGGTATCTTCGAGCCAGCCACGATCGACATTGATCTGGCTATCTTGCTGACAAAAGCAAGAGAACATAGCGTTGCCTTGGTAGGTCCAGCGGCGGAGGAACTCTTTGATCCGGTTCCTGAACAGGATCTATTTGAGGCGCTAAATGAAACCTTAACGCTATGGAACTCGCCGCCCGACTGGGCTGGCGATGAGCGAAATGTAGTGCTTACGTTGTCCCGCATTTGGTACAGCGCAGTAACCGGCAAAATCGCGCCGAAGGATGTCGCTGCCGACTGGGCAATGGAGCGCCTGCCGGCCCAGTATCAGCCCGTCATACTTGAAGCTAGACAGGCTTATCTTGGACAAGAAGAAGATCGCTTGGCCTCCCGCGCAGATCAGTTGGAAGAATTTGTTCACTACGTGAAAGGCGAGATCACCAAGGTAGTCGGCAAATAATGTCTAACAATTCGTTCAAGCCGACGCCGCTTCGCGGCGCGGCTTAACTCAAGCGTTAGATGCACTAAGCACATAATTGCTCACAGCCAAACTATCAGGTCAAGTCTGCTTTTATTATTTTTAAGCGTGCATAATAAGCCCTACACAAATTGGGAGATATATCATGAAAGGCTGGCTTTTTCTTGTTATCGCAATAGTTGGCGAAGTAATCGCAACATCCGCATTAAAATCTAGAGAGGGCTTTACTAAGCTTGCCCCTTCCGCCGTTGTCATAATCGGTTATGGCATCGCATTTTATTTTCTTTCTCTGGTTCTGAAATCCATCCCTGTCGGTGTTGCTTATGCAGTCTGGTCGGGACTCGGCGTCGTCATAATTACAGCCATTGCCTGGTTGCTTCATGGGCAAAAGCTTGATGCGTGGGGCTTTGTAGGTATGGGGCTCATAATTGCTGCCTTTTTGCTCGCCCGATCCCCATCGTGGAAGTCGCTGCGGAGGCCGACGCCATGGTGACGGTGTTCGGCATTCTGAATCTCACCGAGGACTCCTTCTTCGATGAGAGCCGGCGGCTAGACCCCGCCGGCGCTGTCACCGCGGCGATCGAAATGCTGCGAGTCGGATCAGACGTCGTGGATGTCGGACCGGCCGCCAGCCATCCGGACGCGAGGCCTGTATCGCCGGCCGATGAGATCAGACGTATTGCGCCGCTCTTAGACGCCCTGTCCGATCAGATGCACCGTGTTTCAATCGACAGCTTCCAACCGGAAACCCAGCGCTATGCGCTCAAGCGCGGCGTGGGCTACCTGAACGATATCCAAGGATTTCCTGACCCTGCGCTCTATCCCGATATTGCTGAGGCGGACTGCAGGCTGGTGGTTATGCACTCAGCGCAGCGGGATGGCATCGCCACCCGCACCGGTCACCTTCGACCCGAAGACGCGCTCGACGAGATTGTGCGGTTCTTCGAGGCGCGGGTTTCCGCCTTGCGACGGAGCGGGGTCGCTGCCGACCGGCTCATCCTCGATCCGGGGATGGGATTTTTCTTGAGCCCCGCACCGGAAACATCGCTGCACGTGCTGTCGAACCTTCAAAAGCTGAAGTCGGCGTTGGGGCTTCCGCTATTGGTCTCGGTGTCGCGGAAATCCTTCTTGGGCGCCACCGTTGGCCTTCCTGTAAAGGATCTGGGTCCAGCGAGCCTTGCGGCGGAACTTCACGCGATCGGCAATGGCGCTGACTACGTCCGCACCCACGCGCCTGGAGATCTGCGAAGCGCAATCACCTTCTCGGAAACCCTCGCGAAATTTCGCAGTCGCGACGCCAGAGACCGAGGGTTAGATCATGCCTAGCATTCACCTTCCGGCCGCCCGCTAGCGGACCCTGGTCAGGTTCCGCGAAGGTGGGCGCAGACATGCTGGGCTCGTCAGGATCAAACTGCACTATGAGGCGGCGGTTCATACCGCGCCAGGGGAGCGAATGGACAGCGAGGAGCCTCCGAACGTTCGGGTCGCCTGCTCGGGTGATATCGACGAGGTTGTGCGGCTGATGCACGACGCTGCGGCGTGGATGTCCGCCAAGGGAACGCCCGCCTGGGACGTCGCGCGGATCGACCGGACATTCGCGGAGACCTTCGTCCTGAGATCCGAGCTCCTAGGCCGTGTTGCTAAATGTGGGTGTGGAGCCTTCGGGTGATTCTTGAGTCGTGTCGCGAGATGTCATCACGGACGAGGTCTGGGAGCTGATCCGGGACGTGTTCCCGCC